>NZ_JBATWS010000024.1:0-8115 GCF_049672805.1 Parvibaculum sp. | reverse complement strand
GCGCTGTGCCGAGGAGAACTGTTCTCCAGGTCGCCATTCGCCCTTTCATGCTCGCTGCCTCCGGTTCGGATAAAGCCTCATGAAAAAGGGCGTGGATTAAACGGGAGTGCCTGTTTCGGCATAAGATCAAAACTAAGGTGTTGACCTAAGTGTCTCTGCGCTGATACTTAGGCATATGACTAACCAACGGCAGGCGACGCTCGATCAGCTTTTCCATGCGCTTGGCGATCCGACGCGCCGGGCGGTGGTGCAGCGGCTCGGGCGTGGCCCGGCGCCGGTGGGGGAACTGGCGCGGCCATTCAGGATGGCGCTGCCTTCTTTCATGCAGCACCTCGCCGTTCTCGAGAAATGCGCCCTCGTCACGTCCCGCAAGGAGGGCCGTCTTCGTATTTACAAGTTGCAGCCGCAATCTCTGAAAGCGGTGGAGACATGGCTGGATGAGCAGCGTTTGCTCTGGGAAACGCGGCTCGATCAACTCGACGATTATCTTTTGAACATGAAGGAGGAGGAACGATGAGCAAGCCGAAAATCAACCCGAAGCTGGACCTCGTGCTGGAGCGCGTCGTGGATGTTTCCCCCCGCCTTGTCTGGCGTGCATGGACTGAGCCGGAGCATCTCATGAAATGGTTCACGCCGAAGCCGTGGCAAACGGTTGATTGCCGGATCGATCTCCGGCCGGGCGGCGAGTTCTACACCGTCATGCGCTCCCCCGAAGGAGAGACGATGGAGGGCGGGTCGGGCTGCTATCTGGATGTGGTGCCGGAGCGCAGGCTCGTCTGGACGTCTGCGCTCGGGCCAGACTACCGCCCGAATGTGAGCCGGGTGCATGATCTTTTCTTTACGGCCTGGATCATCCTGGAACCGCAGGGGCAGGGAACGAAATATACAGCCATCGCCCAGCACCCTGATGAGGCAGCGGCAAAGCGCCATGAGGAAATGGGGTTTCAGGACGGCTGGGGCGCGTCGCTGGAGCAGCTCGTCGCCCACGCAAAGACGATGTAGCGCAGACCGCCACTGCCGCCATTTGCTCCCCACGCGCCGATTGAGTAGAAGGATCGCCAATCCGTTAACGATCCCAAGGGAATACGTGCCTCATGGCTTCCTATCAGTATGTCTATGTGATGGACCGCCTGTCCAAGACCTATCCGGGCGGCAAGCAGGTTCTGAAGGACATTCGTCTTTCTTTCCTGCCGGGCGTGAAAATCGGTGTGGTCGGCCTGAACGGCGCCGGCAAGTCGACGCTTCTGCGCATCATGGCAGGGGTGGACAAGGAGTTTACCGGCGAGGCATGGGCAGCCGAAGGGGTGAAGGTCGGCTATCTGCCGCAGGAGCCGGAACTCGATCCATCGAAGGATGTCTTTGGCAATGTGATGGAAGGCGCTGCCGAGAAGAAGGCGCTGGTTGATCGCTATAACGAACTCGCCATGAACTACTCGGACGAGACGGCCGAGGAGATGGCGAAGCTGCAGGACATTATCGACGCGCAGAACCTCTGGGACCTTGATGCGCAGGTCGAGATGGCAATGGATGCGTTGCGCTGCCCTGAAGGCGATGCCGATGTGACAAAGCTTTCTGGTGGTGAAAAGCGCCGCGTTGCGCTCTGCCGCCTGCTGCTCGCTTCGCCGGACCTGTTGTTGCTCGACGAACCGACCAACCATCTGGATGCGGAATCGATTGCCTGGCTGCAGAACTACCTCAAGGAATATGCGGGCACTGTGGTCATGGTCACCCATGACCGCTACTTCCTCGACAATGTGACGGGGTGGATTCTTGAACTCGATCGTGGTTCGGGCATTCCCTATGAGGGAAATTACTCGACCTGGCTTGAGCAGAAAGAGAAGCGGCTGGAGCAGGAAGGCCGTCAGGAAGAAGCCAAGCAGCGCACACTTGCCCGCGAACTTGAATGGATCAGGCAAAGCCCTAAGGCGCGTCAGGCAAAGTCCAAGGCGCGTATCAATGCCTATGAGGACCTTCTTGCCGAGGCAGGCAAGCAGCAGGAAGGCAAGGCCCAGATCGTCATTCCGCCGGGGCCGCGTCTTGGTGGCAACGTCTATGAGGCCGACAGCATCTCCAAGGGCTTTGGTGATCGTCTGCTGATCGACAATCTTTCCTTCAAGCTGCCTCCGGGCGGCATTGTCGGTGTGATCGGGCCGAACGGTGCGGGCAAGACCACTCTCTTCCGAATGCTCACCGGTCAGGAAAAGCCAGATAGCGGCACGCTGAAAATCGGCGAGACCGTGGTGATGGGCTATGTCGATCAGAGCCGCGACACGCTCGATCCGAACAAGACCGTCTGGGAAGAAATATCTGGCGGCACGGACATTGTGGAGCTTGGCAAGATGACCATGCCGAGCCGCGCCTATGTGGGATCGTTCAACTTCAAGGGGTCGGACCAGCAGAAAAAGGTCGGCCTGCTTTCAGGTGGTGAGCGCAACCGTGTTCATCTCGCCAAGATGCTGAAATCCGGCGCTAACCTGTTGCTGCTTGACGAACCGACCAACGATCTTGACGTTGAAACGCTGCGTGCGCTCGAAGATGCGCTCGTCAATTTTGCCGGATGCGCCGTGGTCATCTCCCATGATCGCTGGTTCCTGGACCGTATCGCCACCCATATGCTTGCCTTTGAAGGCAACAGCCATGTGGAGTGGTTTGAAGGCAACTATCAGGATTACGAGGAGGACAAGAAGCGCCGCCTCGGGCCTGAGGCGGAAATCCCGCATCGGATCAAATACAAGCGGTTCAGCCGCTAGCCGGAAAAGGGAGAGAAGCGGACTTCTCTCCCTTTTTTGTTGCCCTCCGTGCCGATGCAGCTTTCCCCTGCGTTTTTTTGTGCTGTTCACGAGACGTTAAGCCCGAGAACCTAGATTTTCCCCTGAGGAAGCGGAGGAGGGCGTCCGGTGCCGGGGGGATTGCAGGCAGCGGAACGAAAAAGCACTGCATGGCTAATGTGAACAAATACAGCGAGGAGATGGCTGCCATCATCCAGGAAGCGGTGAACAAGCTTCCGGGCGGGGTTGTCATCTTCGGCCCTGATCATGAGATTCTGCTGTCGAATGACCAGAATGAGCGGGATTTTCCGTTCACCAATGCCGCGCTTCGGGCGGGGGCAAATTACCTCGAGGCGACGCGCCAGGGTGTTGAGGCGCTGCTGCCCGGTGTCGGATATGAAGAGAGCCTGAAGATTGCCAATGGTATCGTCTCCGCGCTGGAGCGGGGCGAGCCTGTTGAAGTGATGACGCCCAACGGCACCATCATGCAGGTCGTCGAGACCAAGCTCTCCGGCGGCGGTTCTGTTGCTGTCGGGGCCGACATCACGGCGCTGCGGGAGCGTGAGAGGGAACTTAAAAAGGCGCGCAAGGAAGCCGAAGCGGCGAATGAGGCGAAGTCCGCGTTCCTTGCCAATATCAGCCATGAAATCCGCACACCGCTCAACGGCATTCTCGGCATGGCGCAGCTCATGGCGACTTCCGAACTGACGGAAGAGCAGCGCGACCAGCTTGAGACAATTCTCGATTCCGGCAAGACACTGATGGCGATCCTGAACGACGTTCTCGATCTCTCGAAGATCGAGGCCGGCAAGTTCGACATCTCGCCGATCGACAATGATCTTTCTCATTTGTTGCATCGGCTGGAGAAACTCTGGGCGCCGCGCGCGAAGGAGAAGGGCTTGTGGCTCTCCCTTTCGATTGATCCTACGTCAGAAACCTTCCTGCGCTTCGATCCTGTCCGTGTTCGCCAGTGCGTGTCGAACCTCGTTTCCAACGCCATCAAGTTCACGGAAAAGGGCAGCGTCTCGCTTTCCGTCACGGTGGAACCGCTGGAAGACGATGTGTTCAACGTGGCTATCCGCGTGCGCGATACAGGCATCGGTATGAGCGCGGAGACCGTGAAAAAGCTGTTCGCGCCCTTCACGCAAGCGGATTCCTCCACGTCTCGTCGTTTCGGTGGCACGGGGCTCGGGCTTTCGATCAGCCGCAAGCTCGCACAGCTCATGGGTGGTGACATATCGGTGGAAAGCGAAGAGGGGCAAGGCTCCGTCTTCATTCTGTCTTTCCGCGCGGAGAAAGGGCAGCGCGCCGATTTCGCAGCCACACATGAAGATGTGGATCAGGTGGGGGCCGTGCGCTGGGCGCAGGGACTTCATATGCTTCTCGTCGATGATCATGCGCTTAACCGGAAGGTTGCACGCCTTTTCCTTGAGCCGCTTGGCATTACCATTGTTGAAGCGGAGAACGGGGAGGAAGCCATTCGCTGGCTTCAGACAAAACCCTTCGATCTTGTTCTGCTCGACATGCATATGCCTGTCATGGACGGACGGGAAACGCTCCGCCACATCCGTGCGCATGAGGTGCAGGCCATCCGCAATGTTCCCGTCATTGCGCTCACGGCGGATTCGCTCGGGCCGAACAATACGCGGTATGACGAAATGGGCGCAGATGGCTATGTCGGTAAACCGATTGATCACCGTGATCTGGTCGGGGAGCTTGGTCGGGTTCTCGAAGTCAGATATGGCCGCGCACCGTCACCCGTCGCGGCGTTCCCTGATCTGAAGCAGGTCGGAACCTGACGCTGCCGCGCGGCGGCTGGCGGCCTAGCGCGGCACGCCTGCGCCTATATCGATGAATTCTTCGGTGTCGCGGTTCTCGATGGTGAACTCGCCTTCCGGCTCATGGGCGAAACTGTCACCGAAGCCAGTCGCTATGCCCAATACGAGGCGCATGCCGGTGGAATGGTCTGTCATCGGAAATTGCGTCAGTTCGATCGGCTCGCGATAGCCGTCCGTATGCACGATCTCCTTGCGCACCCAGCGCCCGCAGGGCACGGGACCAAACATGAGGCGCATTGAGAGGCCCGATTGCTCGCGATGCTCGCTCGGCACGAAGTCCGCGTAGTTTTGGCCGCGGAGATCCACTCCCAGTCTCTCGCGCAGCGTTGCGCCTGCAAGCCGGACATGCAGCCGCGCCGAGGGATTGTCGCTCAGCTCCAGCAGATAGATGTCATTCAGAAACGGGGCGAGGCGCTCGGGACGGAAGTCGGCCTTGTCAGGGATGAGGCCGGATCTCGGAAGTTTGAGCCAGGCTGCCTCAAAGGCGAGGCTTCTTTCAGAGCGGGCCGAACGCGTCTGTGTTGGCAGAACATCTTTCTGAAGGGAGCTGGCAGGCACGGCAAAGTCTCTTCTCATGCACACAACTAGGTGAATGGATTGTGTGTCCGATGCGTTAACTTGTTCTGAACATCGGGCGGCATGAGCGCGCATGAAAAAACGGCGTGCCCTGCAAGCACGCCGTTCTCAATCTGGATTGTTACTGCGATCAGTTTGCGGAGGCGACGTCCGGCAATTCGCCCGCTTCAGCCTTGCCGATCTGCGTGCTGAGATGTGCGAGCAGCGCGTCGAAATTGCCGCCATTGTTGCGGATCACGCTGGTGAAAGCGGAGCGCTGTTCCTGCGCGAGCCAGACGCCGACGACATTCACGTCGAAAATCTTGTAGCCGCCGTCTTTCTTGATGAGCCACCAGTCAACGGAAACCGGCTCGCGGCCATTCGTAAAGCGGATCTCGCTCTGCACGATGGCCTGGTTCTCGCCACGCTCCCGCGCGCCGAGGATGCTCAGCTTCTCGTCATTATAATCGGTGAGCCGCGTCACATAGACCTTCACGATGAAGGTTTCGACAAGTTCGCGATACTGCTCGCGCTGTGCGTCAGTCGGTGTGCGCAGATACTGGCCCAGCGCGAAAGCGGCAATGCGGTCCATATCGGCATTTTCGGCAAGAAGCGCACGGAAATCGCTTTCCCGCTTCGCCTTGTCGGCCGTCTTGTCGCTGATGATCGCGATGGCCTTCTCCGAGACCGTTTCCACAAAGGCCTTTGCTTCGTCGGTCGATGCGCTTGCGGGCAGAGCCATGAGCGAAAGGCAGAGCATCAGCGGCGCAGCAAGCGCCCATCTGGAGAAGCCGGTCAGTCGGCTCGCCATTGCTATCGCCATATTGATTGTCTCCTACCGATATTGAGGTCCGTCTCAGGCGAAACCTGTACAGTCCGCCTGTCGCGGATCAGAAACGCATACCGGGACTGTTTGGTTCGTTTGTGTCGAAATTGAGGTTTTCGATATCGGGCAGATCGTCGAAATCGCGCTGCCCATTCGCAATCTCGTTCTTGCGGATCTGGCGATAGAGATTGCGAACCGTGGCGTAGTGATCGACCGACGTGCGCTCGATCTGGTCCAGCGTATCGAGGCTGCGGGCGCGCTGGTCGATGCCGTTCACGACGAAGCGTGTGACCGGAACGGTCTTGGCCCGGTCCCAATAGATATAAGTCAGCGGGTCGAAGAACTGGTCAACGACGAAGCCGGTCATGTCGCGGGGCGGGGCGGGGCCAAGCACCGGCAGGAAGATATAGGGGCCTTCCGGCGTGCCATGCACGGCGAGAGTCTGGCCGAAATCTTCGCTGTGCTTGGGCATACCCCAGCCGGCGGCGGGGTCGAAGAGGCCGAGCACGCCAACCGTGGTGTTGATGCCGAAGCGGCTTGCCGTGGTACCCGCGCGGTCCCATTCGCCCTGAAGCAGGTCGTTCGCCAGAATGACGGGGCTGCGCAGATTGTCGAGGAAGTTGCGGATGCCGTCCCGGCCCTGTTCCGGCACCACGCCGTCATACCAGGTCGCGACCGGCTTCAGCAGAATGGTGTCGAAGAAGCGGTTCAACTCGAAGAAGTAGCGGTTCATCGGCTCCAGCGGATCGTTCTCCGGGTCCGTTTCTGCCGCCGTATCCTGTGCATGGGCGAATTGTGCTGGTGCCGCCATGAGCGCAGCCAGTGCCAGCAGCGCGACGCATCCGAAGCGTCTCGCAGCCTTGCCGTTCCCGAACGAAAACTTCATAGGGCCCTACCCGAATGATTGTCTTGGGGCTGTATCGCATCCACAAACAGCCAGCCCCTCGCCGCGAGCATTTCGCGTGCGAATTAAAACCTGATGAACGGGCAGAAAACGGGTTGTTTTCCGCCGATTCCCGCTCCCGCGCGGTCCATCTAGCTAGCATAGGCGGTGTCCGTTAACCAGCGCGTCAAGGGCACAGCGCGGGGGGAATCGGACTTCTGTTGCGAAAATATGGCAGTTACCGACGGCGGGAAAAAAGCATTTGGAAAGACATAAAGATATGTTTATATCGTTCTCGCTAATTTGGCGGAGTGGAATCCGATGGAGCAACTACTGGCAGGTCTGAGAGCAGCGGGGGAGCCGACCCGGCTTCGTCTGCTTGCGCTTCTGGCGCGCGGAGAGCTGACAGTGACCGAGTTGACCCAGATTCTGCGGCAGAGCCAGCCGCGCGTGAGCCGTCATCTGAAGCTGCTCTGCGAGGCAGGCCTGCTGGAACGCTTCCGCGAGGGAAGCTGGGTTTTCTATCGCCTGGCCGGGACCGGCCAGGTCGGGGAGCTTGCCGCCGTATTGAGCGGGCTTATTCCGCAGGAAGACCTCGTGATTGCGCGCGATCTTGAACGACTTGAAGCCGTCAGGTCGGCGCGGGCGGAGAAGGCGGCGGCCTATTTCCGGGCCAATGCGGAGCAATGGAACCGTATCCGCTCGCTTTATGTGCCCGAAGCCAAGGTCGAGCAGGCCATGGTGACGCTTGGTGCGCCGCGGGGGGAACTCGATTTCGTCGTTGATCTCGGTACCGGCACCGGACGGATGCTGGAACTTTTCGGAAGCCGCGCCAAGGGTGGCATCGGCATAGACCTCAGTTCGGAAATGCTGGCGCTTGCCCGTGCTCAGCTTGACCGTCCGGAGTTGCAGCATTGTTCCGTCCGGCAGGGCGATCTCTATGATCTGCCGCTGCAGGATGAGAGCGCCGATCTGGTGACGCTGCATATGGTGCTGCATTATCTCGACGATCCGGCCGCATCCATTGCGGAAGCCGCGCGGGTGCTCAAGCCGGGCGGGCGGCTGCTGATTGCCGATTTTGCCCCCCATGAACTCGATTTTCTCCGCGAGAGCCATGCCCATCGGCGCCTTGGCTTTGCTGAAAGCGAAGTCACCGGCTGGCTCACCGAAGCGGGGTTGAAAGTCCACCAGATCACGACCCTGCCGCCCGAGGGCGGCGAGGATGCCAAGCTGACAGTGCTGATC
>NZ_JBATWS010000023.1:0-3341 GCF_049672805.1 Parvibaculum sp. | reverse complement strand
CGTCTGGCCTGAATGTTTCAGGATGACGGCATTGCCCGCCATGATGGCAGGGACAACGGAGTTCACCGCGATCAGATAGGGATAGTTCCAGGCAGCAATGGCGAGCACGACGCCAAGCGGCTCGCGCCGCACCCAGCGACGGAAACCTTCTTTCGGTCCTGCGTCAATGTCGGCGAGGGCTTCCTCGGCAATCGAGATCATGTAGCGCGCGCGTTCTTCGAAGCCGCGCAGCTCGCCCGCGCCATAGGCGATGGGGCGGCCCATCTGCCAGGCAAGCTCGGGCACGATCTCGTCGCGCATGGCAAGAAACGTGTCGATGAAGCGCAGGCAAAGGGCCGCGCGCTCGGCTATGGGAACGAATTTCCACGCCGCCTGTGCTGCTTTCGCGGAGGTCAGGGCGCTGTCTATTTCTGCCCATGTGGCGAGCGGGCGCTCGGCATAGACGCTCCCGTCAACCGGGGAAATGACTTTCAGAACTTCACTCATCCTCGTTCAAATCCTCTCATCAGTTCCCAATCGGTCACGCGGCGTTCATATTCATGCTGCTCCCAGCGGCCGGTGTGGAGATAATGTTCGATCACATCGTCGCCCAGCGCCTTGCGGAGCGTGTCGGAATTTTCCATCTCGCTCAGCGCATCGCGCAGGTTTTTGGGGAGCGTGGGAATGCCCGCAGCGCCATAGGCATCGCCACGGAACTCTGGCTCAAGCGTGAGCTTTTTTTCGACGCCTTCAAGACCTGCTGCCAGAAGTCCCGCATAGGCGAGATAGGGGTTCAGATCCGCGCCGCCAATGCGACATTCAATACGCAGGCTCTTGCCCGTGCCGCACATGCGGAAGCCCGCCGTGCGATTGTCATTCGACCAGACGATGTTGGTCGGCGCGAAGGAGCCATTCACGAAGCGCTTATAGGAATTGACGGTCGGCGCGAGGAGATAGGTGATCTCACGCGCATGGCGAAGCTGGCCTGCGAGGAATTGCTGACAAAGTTCCGACATGCCGTAAGGCTCGGCCTTTTCGTCGAAGAAATGCGCGGACTTTGCCTTCTCGTCCCAGAGCGACATGTGGATATGGCAGGAGGAACCGGCAAGCTCATAGTTCCACTTCGCCATGAAGGTGACGGCCTTGCCGTGCAGCCAGGCGATTTCCTTGATGCCGTTTTTCAGAATGGTGTGGCGGTCGGCCATCTCCAGCGCTTCGGCATAGCGGATATTGATTTCGCCCTGGCCGGGGCCCCATTCGCCCTTGGTGTTTTCCACCGGGATGCCCGCGCCCTCAAGGCCATTGCGGATGGCCCGCATGAAGCCTTCTTCCTTGGTGGTCGCGAAGATGTGGTAGTCTTCGATATACCAGTTGGGCGTCTTCAGGCCGTGATAGCGCTTTTCATGCGCCGTCTCGTAGCTGTCATCGAAGAGATAGAACTCAAGCTCGGAAGCGGTGAAGGCTTTCATCTTCATTGCGGCGACGCGCTTCAACTGCTTCTTCAGGATCGAGCGCGGTGCATGGGGCACGTCCTGCCCGTCATGGTCCACCGTATCGCAGATGACGAGCGCCGTGCCCGGCAGCCAGGGAATGCGGCGCAGCGTTGCCAGATCGGGCTTCAGCGCGAAGTCGCCATAGCCCTGTGCCCAGCTTGCTGCCTTGTAGCCCGGCACCGGCTCCATATCCGTGTCCACGGTGAGGAGATAGTTGCAGGCATGGGTTTCATGGACGGCGGTATCGAGGAAGTAGGGGGCGGCCATGCGCTTGCCGACAAGGCGCCCCTGCATGTCTGGCATTGCCATGACGACGGTATCAATCTCGCCGCTCGCAACGAGGTCTGAAAGCTGGTCGAGAGTGAGCAGGCCTTTCATGCTTTTGGTCTCCGGATGTTGTCGCCAGGAGGTGAGGCGGCAACGACCGGCCCCCGCCAGCAGATTTTCTCAGTGTAGCCGGAGGGATGGGGGAGGCTGCAAGAGGATACCGCGTTTCACCTGCTGCTCTTTCGCTCGATGTTGACGCCCTTCCTCTCTGCCACCAGACTTCCCCTCGATTCGATGGGGTTTAGGTGAGTTGGCTGGGCCATGACTGGCGATGAGCGGGCGCGTCCAAAGGCACATATAATTGTGCTCGGTAATGAAAAGGGCGGGTCCGGCAAGACCACCACCGCCATGCATCTCATTGCCTTCTTGCTGCGCGAGGGATTCCGCGTCGGCTCCATTGACCTGGATGGCCGGCAGCGTTCGCTGACCCGCTATGTGGAAAACCGCAAGGCTTGGGCGGACGCGGCAAATGTGAACCTCGTCATGCCGGACCATGTGGTCATCACGAAGTCCAATGCGCCGACCGTTGCCGAGGCCAATGCGGCGGAAGAGGCCGAACTTGATGCAACCATCGCGCGGCTTTCGGCCGAGAATGATTTTCTGGTCATCGACTGCCCCGGCTCGGACAGCAACCTGTCACGCCTTGGCCATGCGCGGGCGGACACGCTTGTCACGCCCATGAATGACAGCTTCGTGGATTTCGATCTGCTGGGCCGGGTTGATCCGCAGACCTATCGCATCAAGGGGCCGAGCGTTTACAGCGAGATGGTCTGGGAAAGCCGCAAACGCCGCGCTGTACGCGATGGCGGCGAGATTGACTGGGTGGTCGTCCGCAACCGTCTCTCGCATCTCGATGCGAAGAACAAGCGGCGCGTTGAATCTGTGCTGACGGCGCTTGCAGGGCGCATCGGGTTTCGCGCAGGGCCGGGCTTTGGCGAGCGCGTGATTTTCCGCGAGATGTTCCCCTCCGGCCTGACGCTGCTCGATCTCCGGGAGGAGGGCGTCGATACGCAGATGTCCATGTCGCATGTCGCAGCGCGCGCAGAGGTGCGGGCGCTGGTTGATATGCTGGAGCTTCCGCTGGAGAAGATGAGAGCCGCGAGGGCGGGAGCCTAGCCGCGCCGGTTTTCGCGGGCTTCGGCAGATTTCGGCAATGCCCAGTTCGTCGGCGGGATCGGAATGCACTGTATCGATTCCCGGGCGAGGCGGCCACAGGCGTCGCGGGCAGCCTGTTCACCCTCAAAGCCGCCAAAGCGCGAGCGATAGAGCGTGCGGCTGTCAGCCGTCTTGACCGGGATGGTCACAGGAACGGCATCGCCAAGCTCTGCAGGGGCGGCACGCACCGCCTTGCGGATGCTTTCCACGGCATCAGCCTGATTGGCATAGGCACCGATCTGAATGACCCATGTGCCTTCGGGGATGAGCGGATCACCGTCACGCCAGGAGCGAGCGGCGACAGGCTCGGTGCGGGCAGGATCGTTTGCGGCGGGCGATATCAGAAGCGGGTTCGCAGCCGCATCGGGGTTCACCGCAGCATTGGCC
>NZ_JBATWS010000022.1:0-2604 GCF_049672805.1 Parvibaculum sp. | reverse complement strand
CCCGATAATGTTGCGGATGTGGCGTAAGTGGGAGTCGAAACGACCCTCGACGCCACAGATGAGAGCATCAGCGTCGCCCCGCAGCAGGGCTACGGCGGCAATGACTGTCTGGTTGGTGCGCATGAGGGTACGCGCCAGATCAGGGGTGATCCCGCGGCGTCCGGCCGCCTCAAGGTAAGTCGCGACATAATCCCGATAACGGGGATCGTCGTCGGGATTGATGAGGTCAAAATGCTCGCCCGGCTCCAGTGACAGGCCAAAACGCTTCAAGCGCGCCTCGACCACGGCCGGACGGCCGATCAGAATGGGCCGCGCAATGCCGTCCTCTACAACAGCCTGTGCCGCGCGCAGCACCCGCTCGTCCTCACCCTCGGCATAGATGACCCGCTTTGGTTCAGCCCGTGCCTGGCTGAACAAGGGCTTCATGATAAAGCCAGAGCGGAACACAAAGCCGTTGAGGGAATCGGCATAAGCATCAAAATCTTCGATCGGCTTACGCGCCACGCCGGACTCCATCGCCGCACGGGCGACAGCCGGCGCGATGCGCAGAATCAGACGCGGGTCAAACGGATTGGGAATGACCGAATCAGGACCGAAGTTGCGCGCCTCGCCGCCATAGGCGCGGGCGACAACATCCGATGGCGCCTCGCGGGCGAGTTCCGCGATCGCCTTGACCGCCGCTGCCTTCATCGCTTCATTGATAGTGGAGGCTGCGACGTCAAGTGCCCCACGAAAGATAAACGGGAAACACAGGACATTATTGACCTGGTTCGGATAGTCGGACCGTCCAGTGCATATAATAGCGTCTGGGCGCGCCTCGCGGGCGTCCTCGGGCAGGATTTCGGGATTGGGATTGGCGAGTGCGAGGATGAGCGGGCGTTCGCCCATCTTCTTGACCATCTCGGGCTTCAGGACGTTGCCGGCCGACAGGCCGAGGAAGATATCCGCTCCCTCGATGACTTCGCTAAGCGTTCGTTTCTCGGTGTCTTGTGCGTAGATGGCCTTCCAGCGGTCCATCAACGCCTCACGTCCCTTGTAAACGACGCCCTCGATATCCGTCACCCAGATATTCTCTCGCTTGGCGCCGAGCGATACGAGCAGGTTGAGGCAGGCGAGTGCCGCTGCGCCTGCACCGGAGGTGACGATCTTGATCTTGTCGATCCGCTTGCCACCCAGCAGCAACGCGTTAGTAACCGCCGCGCCGACGATGATGGCCGTGCCGTGCTGGTCGTCATGGAATACGGGAATGTTCATCCGGAGCTTCAGCCGCTCCTCGACCTCGAAGCATTCCGGCGCCTTGATGTCTTCAAGGTTGATGCCGCCAAAAGTGGGTTCCAACGCAGCGACGACATTCACGAGATTGTCGACGTCGTTCTCAGCCACTTCGATATCGAAAACATCAATACCGGCGAATTTTTTGAATAGAACCGCCTTACCTTCCATCACGGGCTTGGATGCAAGCGGGCCGATATTGCCAAGGCCCAACACGGCGGTGCCGTTGGACACCACCGCCACGAGATTTTGGCGGACGGTGAGATTGTCAGCCTCCGCCGGGTCGGCAACGATGGCTTCGCACGCAGCGGCAACGCCGGGAGAATAGGCGAGTGCGAGGTCGCGCTGGTTGCCGAGCGGCTTCGTCGGCTTGATCTCAAGCTTTCCCGGACGGGGATGGCGGTGATAGAAAAGAGCCCCCGCCTTGAGGTCCTGAGAGATGTTGCCGGTCATATGTTCATCGTCCCTTATACTTTTGGCTGAAAATGGCCGTGGGCGCCTGATATCCGTTTTGGCCCCCCGATAGATGTTCGTCAATGGCGCGGTCGGCGTCAGAAATGCATTTCAGGAATAGCTGATGGTTTCTTTTAGTCTGATAAAGCGTTGGCGTAATCCGCACAACGAAACACGGATCTTTTTGGCGCGTCAAATCCGCCGCTATGGCTTTTCCATAGGTGCGCACAGCTATGGTCACCCGAAGGTGCGCTTTGCGGACCAGGGACATAGACTCATCGTCGGCCGTTTTTGCTCCATTGCCGATAAGGTCGAAATCCTGCTTGGCGGCGGGCACCATATGCACTGGACGTCGACCTACCCGTTCTCGGCCTTTCCCGATGTTTGGCCCGGTAGCAACCAATTGCCGGATTACCGCGCAGGCGGAGGTGATGTCACGATCGGTTCGGACGTGTGGATCGGATCCGGCGTCATGATCATGCCCGGCGTTACAATCGGTCATGGCGCAGTCATCGCGGCTCGGGCCGTAGTGACGCGCGACGTACCTCCTTATACCCTGGCGGCTGGCGTTCCAGCGCGCGCTCTATATAAGCGCCTCCCAGACGATATCGTGGACGATCTGTTGGAAACGGCTTGGTGGGACCTGCCCGATTCCGCCATCGCAGGATTGCTGCCAATGCTGCAAGGTGAAAGCACGCGGGAACTCGTGGTTGCTGTCAGGCTTTTGCGGGCAAACGGCGTAGCGCCATCAAGCGACCTTTGACCGCCAATGCCGGCTGTTCGACCAGATACCAGGATAACGCGGCAATGACGGCCGAAATAACAATTGCAGGCGCGATCATCGCCGCAGCCGAAACCGCGGGGAAAAAAACAAACAAT
>NZ_JBATWS010000021.1:0-13166 GCF_049672805.1 Parvibaculum sp. | reverse complement strand
TTCGGTTTAGGTGCGAAATTAAGAGGGAGAATTGGGACTCAACCAAGGCAGAAGAAAACTATCGACACGTCTCCTGCGTTGTCAAAGCGAGGGCAGGGTCGGCAATGGAAAACGCTGATTCCTGCATTTTGCACCTATCCTTGCCTTGTGCGGCGGAATGTCGCATGCTTTCGGCAGGGCTCCAACCAGCGGTCTGGAAAGCCCGTGGGGCGGCGGGGCAGGTTTGAAAACCGCACACAGGAGGATGACGCCATGAATGTCGCCACGATCTTGAAAGCCAAGGGCTCAGATGTCGTCACGGTAGGTCCTGCCGTCACTCTTTCCGATGTGGCCATGCTGCTGGCGGAACGGCGCATCGGTGCCGTGCTGGTGATGGAAAACCGCTCCGTGCTCGGCATCATTTCCGAGCGCGATATCGTCAAGGCGGTGGCGCGCACGGGCGGCGAGGCGCTGAAGGCGCCGGTGCATGAGGTGATGACCTCGCGCGTCGTGAGCTGCGGTCTCAATGATTCCGTCGATGAGGTGATGGATATGATGACCGAGGGCCGTTTCCGTCACCTGCCGGTGATGGAGAAGGGCGAGCTTGTCGGCATCGTTTCCATCGGTGACGTGGTGAAGCATCGCATCGCCGAAACCGTGATGGAGACGGAGGCGCTCCGCCTTTACATCGCCAACGGATAGGGCCGCGCCTAGCTGACGATTTCGATCGTTTCCCTGATCTGGGGAATGGCTTCTTCGGCTGCCTCTTCGCCAAGGCGGATCAGTTCATCCGCCTTGTCGAAATCGAGCAGGCTGCGATGGCCAACCTTCGGCGCGATCAGAATGTCGGGCGGGTCGCCTGCCATGCGCATCCGGGCGAGCCGATCCTGCACGATGTTGAGCGAGGCAAGCATTACATTCGCAATGCCCGGTTCGCGCTGACGGCTGCCGATGACGCGGCGCATGAGTTCCTTTTCCGGGCTGCGCCGCCAGCGCAATCCCTTGAAGGTGGAGAGAATGCGCTCGGTGACGGGAACGTCCACCTCACCACCCACCTCATCGGGACCGGGCGCGGTTTCTGCGAGAATTTCTTCTGTCGCTTCTTCCAGCGCTTCCTGCTCGTCCATCTCCCTTTCAATCTCGCGGAAGATGTCGTCGTCGGGCAGGGAAGGGGCGATGCCGGGCAGATAGCCGGGGAAGGCTGTTGCCTCCTTGGCGCGCCGCCGCATGGCGGGGTCGAAGGGATCATTGCTGAGATTGACGGCGATCAGCACACGCGCACCAAGCGCGCGGGCAACCGACACGGGCACAGGATTGACCAGCGCTCCGTCAATCAGCCATCGCCCGTCAATCGCGACGGGAGAGAACACGCCCGGCAGCGCATAAGAGGCGCGGACGGAATTGATGAGGCTGCCCTTGTGGAGCCAGAGCTCGTGGCCGGTGGTGAGTTCTGTTGCCACGCCGACAAAGGTCCGGTCCAGATCCTCGATGCGGATATCGGTGAGATGTTCGTGCATCAACTCCACAAGCTTGGAGTCACCGATCAGGCCCGAGGAGCGGAAGCGCAGATCAAGCAGGCCGATCATGCGGCGGCGCGTGAGCGAGCGCGCGAAGTCTTCCAGCGGTTCGAGTTTTCCCGCCGCGAGGCATCCGCCCACCAGCGCGCCGATGGATGTGCCCGCGATGATGTCCGCCTCAATGCCGGCGCGGGACAGCGCCTTCAGAACACCGATATGGGTCCAGCCGCGCGCCACGCCGGCGCCGAGCGCGATGCCGATTTTTGGACGAGACATGTGAACCTGCTTCAAGCGTTTCGGTAATCAAAGGAACGGGAGCCGCGCCGGAAAGGCAGCGCAGCCCTTTCTATGAGCCTGAAATGTGACCGAATTTATGCGCGGTCAATGCCGGTCATGTGACAATTTCCGGGCGCTGGTCGGCTCAAGCTTCGGGAGATTGCCTGAGGCCTCGTCACCGTCAGACACACGGCGGTAGAAGCAGGAGCGGTAGCCGACATGGCAGCAGCCGCCATCGCCTGCGACTTCCACCTTGAGCCAGACCGTATCCTGATCGCAGTCCGTGCGGAGTTCGATGACGGTCTGGATTTGCCCGCTCGTATCGCCCTTGTGCCATAGCTCGCCGCGCGATCGGCTCCAGTACCATGCCTCGCCGGTTTCGATGGTGCGGGCAAGCGCCTCCTCATTCATCCAGGCGACCATGAGAAGCTCACCCGTCTTTGCATCGGTAGTGACAGCGGTGATAAGCCCGTTCTCGTCGAATTTCGGCGTGAAGGCCGTGCCTTCCTCGATTTCCTGTTTCGTGCCGCGCGGGGCGAAAAGGGATTTGCCGCTCATAACATTCAATCCTTGGAAGGGGTCTTGCGAAGCGGGAGAAATAAAAAGCCCCGCCATTCAGATGAAGGCGGGGCTTTTTGTCAAAGCCTTGAGGCTTCTGACGATCAGTAACCGCGGATCATCTGCATGAACCGGGCTTCCATGCGCGGGTCGTCGCGGAAAACGCCGGTGAACTGCGTGGTGATGGTGGCGACGTCCGGCTTCTTGATGCCGCGCGTCGTCATGCACTGATGCTTCGCCTCGATGAGGATGGCGACGCCCTGCGGCTGAAGCGCCGCGTTGATCGTGTCGGCGATCTGCGCAGTCATGGTTTCCTGCGTCTGCAGGCGGCGCGCGAAAATCTCGATCACGCGGGCAAGCTTGGAAATGCCGACCACCTTGCGCGTCGGCACATAGGCGATATGGGCGCGGCCAAGAATGGCGACCATGTGATGCTCGCAATGCGACTCGATGTTGATGTCGCGCAGCATCACCATGTCCTGATAGCCTTCGACTTCCTCGAAGGTGCGGGTGAGCTCCTTGAAGGGGTCAATATTGTACCCCTCGAAGAACTCTTCATAGGCGCGCACGACGCGGCCGGGCGTGTCGATCAGGCCTTCGCGTTCCGGGTTGTCTCCGGCCCAGGCGATCAGCGTCCGCACGGCGGCTTCGGCTTCCTCGCGAGAAGGCCTCTTCACTTCCACCAGACGCTCGTCTTCGCTCCGGGCGCGAAGCCCATCAACTGCAGCATTCATGTCCATTCGACCAATCTCGTTAGGGGTTTCCCGGCATCCGCCCGAAGGCTTCGTCCGGTTCAAGTCAACGGGAAGCTCCGAAAGGGGAACTGCCCGTCTTGCCCATCAAGCACGGGGTCTTATGCCATGCTGTAGCTGATGTGACATCGTTCTAAGGATGCATATAGCGTTGCGGAAACGGGCTATCAAGGGTGCGGGAATATGACAATCCCGCAAAGCAGGGCGGGTTTTTCCCCGGAACGCAGCGGAAAAGGGGCCATTGGTTAATTGTTAAGCCTTGCCACTCACCATCCCCTTCGCTAACAGAATGCGAACGGGCCTCCTCGGTCTGCCGGAGGATTTCACGGTGACGATGCGCAGAATCACAGGCTGCCAGCCATCTCACTGCCTGACTTCGTGTCGGCAGGCGGGCCGGTGCGCAACTACCAGGACGCGCAAATCCTCCACCGCCATCTGAAGGCCTGCCAAGTGGCGGGCCGTACAGACCGCAGCTCCCAGCCACGACCCCGAATGGCCTGATCCGATGAACACTCCGCTGAAGAACCGCACGCTCTGGCTCTACAACTCGCTGACGCGCAAGAAGGAAGTATTCGAGCCTTCCGACCCGAACCGCGTGACGATGTATGTCTGCGGGCCGACCGTTTACAACTACGCCCATATCGGCAATGCGCGGCCGGCGGTCGTGTTCGATTTGCTGGCGCGTCTGCTGCGGCGGCTCTATCCGCATGTCGTCTATGCGCGCAACATCACCGATATTGAAGACAAGATCATTGCGGCTGCGAAGGAGCAGGGCGTCGCTATCTCCGCTATCACGGAGAAATATGCCGATATCTACCGCAAGGATATGGCCACGCTCGGCGTGCTTCCGCCTGATATCGAGCCGAAGGCGACGGAAACCATCGCCGAGATGATCGCGATGATGGAGCGGTTGATCGAGGCGGGCCATGCCTATGCGGCGGATGGCCATGTTCTCTTCAATGTACCGAGCTATTCCGCCTATGGCCGTCTTTCCGGCCGCGACCGTGACGAGATGGTGGCGGGCGCGCGCGTTGAAGTGGCGCCCTACAAGAAAGACCCGGCGGACTTCGTACTGTGGAAGCCTTCCACGCCGGACCAGCCGGGCTGGCACAGCCCCTGGGGCCGGGGCCGCCCCGGCTGGCATATCGAATGCTCGGCCATGATCGAAAAGCATCTGGGCGAGACGATCGATATTCATGGCGGCGGCATCGATCTTCAGTTCCCGCATCATGAAAACGAAGTCGCGCAATCCGCCTGCTCGCATGGCGGTGCGCCGCTTGCGCGCTTCTGGATGCATAATGGCTTTGTGAACATTGAATCCGAGAAGATGTCGAAGTCCCTCGGCAATGTGCTGCTGGTGCATGATCTCATTGCGCAGGCGCCCGGCGAGGCGATCCGCCTTGCGCTGCTGAACGGCCATTACCGCCAACCCCTCGACTGGACGGCGGAAGGGCTTGCCCAGTCGCGCCGGATGCTCGACCGGCTTTATGGCGCCCTGCGCAGCCTTGCCGATGTGAAGTCTGAGCCGACCAGTGACGCCGCGCCTGACGCCTTTATTGAGGCGCTTCTTGACGATCTCAACACACCCAAGGCGCTGGCGGAGCTTTTCGCCATTGCCAAACGCGCCAATACGGAGACCGACCCCGGCACAAGGGCGCTTCTCAAGGCGGAACTGATCGGCGCAGGCCGTATTCTCGGCATTCTGGAAATGGACCCCGAAGCCTGGTTTGCAGGCGGCGGGGCGGCTTCCCATATAGATGGCAAAGAGATCGAACGGATGATCGAGGCGCGCAATGCCGCCCGCAAGGAAAAGAACTTCGCGGAAGCAGACCGTATCCGCGACGAACTTGCGGCAATGGGCATTCAGATCGAGGATGGGCCGCAAGGCACAAGCTGGAGAGTGGCGGGCTAGGCTGAAGGCAGATGCTCAACGAGATTTACAACAAGCGCATTCTCGCACTCGCATCGGATATTCCGCATGGCGAGCGGCTGGACGCGCCTGATGCCTCGGCCACGGCGGTTTCCAAGCTTTGCGGCTCGAAGGTGACGGTGGATGTAAAGCTCGATGGTGACACGGTCGTCGCCTATGGTGCCGACGTGAAAGCATGTGCGCTGGGGCAGGCGTCCTCCTCCATCATGGCGCGGAATGTGATTGGCTCGACCGTCAGTGAGTTGCATGACATCGCCGCCGCCATGCGCGCCATGCTCAAGGAAAATGGCGAGCCGCCGCGCGAGGCCTATGGCGGCAAGTGGAAAGACCTCGAGGTGCTGGAGCCTGTGCGGGAATACAAGGCCCGCCATGCCTCGACGCTTCTTGTGTTCGACGCGGTGGAAGAGGCGGTCGAAGCCGCCCGCGCCAGAGCCCGGGATAAGGGTGAAGGGAGTGGTACTGCGCCGCAGACCGGCACCCTCACTAGCACCGGCCCGTCCGCCTGAGCGACGGGCCTGGCCGCCCCTGCGATCCGTCCGGGTGGCTGTTCTCCTGAAATTGACTGATCGGCGGCCTCCGGTAAGGCGGGGTAGGCTATCCCCGCCCTCTGTTGTGCCGCTTCCGATTAAAAGCTAACAAGTGCGTGTGATTTGAAACGGGTTAACCTCATGCGGCGCGACCCCTTTTCGCTCGCGATGCGCGGCCTTATCCGGCTCTATCAGTGGTTCATATCACCGCTGATCGGGCCAAAATGCCGCCATCTGCCGACCTGCTCGGACTATACGGTGCAGGCGATCGAGCGGCATGGGCCGTGGCGCGGGGGCTGGCTCGGCCTGTCACGGATCGTCCGCTGCAACCCTTGGGGAAGCCACGGATTCGATCCGGTGCCGGAAACGCTTGAACCGCAGCCATTCTGGGCGCCCTGGCGTCATGGCCGCTGGCGGATGCCGGACCACAAGGCGCATACGCACGGAACGCATTGAGAGAAGAAAAAATGATCAATCTGAAACTGCCCGACGGTTCCGTTCGCCAGGTGGAAGGCCCGATAGACGGATTTGCCTTTGCCGAAAGCATTGCGAAGTCGCTCGCCAAGAAGGCGCTGGCGATCAAGATCGACGGCAAGGTGAAAGACCTTTCCACGGTCATCGACCGGGATGCGATTGTCGAGATCGTGACGCCGCAGACGGATGACGGGCTTGAAATCCTGCGCCATGACTGCGCGCATGTGATGGCGGAAGCCGTGCAGGAGCTTTTCCCCGGCACGCAGGTGACGATCGGGCCGGTGATTGAAAACGGCTTCTATTACGACTTCGCCCGCGCCGAGCCTTTCAAGGCGGAAGACCTTGAGAAGATCGAAGCGAAGATGCGCGAGATTGTGGATCGCAACGAGAAGATCACGCGCGAAGTCTGGGGCCGTGACGAGGCCATTGCCTATTTCAAAAAGATCGGCGAGCACTACAAGGCGGAGATCATCGAGAGCATTCCGGCAGGCGAGGAAGTCTCGGTCTATCGGCAGGGCGACTGGCTCGACCTGTGCCGTGGTCCGCATCTTCCCTCCACGGGCAAGCTCGGCAAGGCTTTCAAGCTGACGAAGCTTGCGGGTGCCTATTGGCGCGGCGACAGCCGCAACGAGATGCTTCAGCGCATCTATGGCACCTGCTGGGCGACGGAAGCTGACCTCAAGGCCTATCTGACGATGGTGGAAGAGGCGGAGCGCCGCGACCACCGCAAGATCGGCCGCGAGATGGATCTCTTCCATTTGCAGGAAGAGGCGCAGGGTTCCGTTTTCTGGCATCCGAAGGGCTGGCGCATCTGGCAGGCGCTTGAACAATATGTTCGTAGGCGGATTGATGCGTCCGGCTATGTGGAGGTGCGCACGCCGCAGCTTCTCGACTCGAAGTTCTGGGAACAGTCCGGCCATTGGGGCAAATATCGCGAGAACATGTTCGTGGTACCCGATGAAGTGCCCGGCACGGATGAAGATGCGCCCGTGCTGTCCGGCAAGGCGAAGCTCATGGCGATCAAGCCGATGAACTGCCCGGCGCATGTGCAGATTTTCCGACAGGGCGTGAAGTCCTACCGCGATCTGCCGCTGCGCATGGCGGAGTTTGGCTGCTGCCATCGCAACGAGGCGCATGGCGCGTTGCACGGGCTGATGCGTGTGCGCCAGATGACGCAGGATGATGCGCATATCTTCTGCACGGAAGACCAGATCAAGGACGAAACGTCAGCTTTCGTTTCGCTCCTTGAAAGCGTCTATGACGATATGGGCTTCACCGACCTCAAGGTGCGGCTTGCGTTGCGCCCGGAACAGCGTGTCGGCTCCGATGAAACATGGGACCGCGCGGAGAAGGCGCTGGAAGAGGCGCTCAATGATATTGGCCGCGAATATACGCTCGCGCCGGGCGAGGGTGCCTTTTATGGCCCGAAGCTTGAGTTTCATCTGAAGGATGCGATTGGCCGCTCATGGCAGCTCGGCACGTTGCAGCTCGACTTCAATCTGCCGGAACGTCTCGATGCGAGCTATATCGGCGAAGACGGGCAGAAGCATCGCCCGGTCATGCTACATCGTGCGATCCTGGGCTCGCTGGAACGCTTCATCGGCATCTTGATCGAGCATTATGAAGGCCGTTTCCCGCTCTGGCTTGCGCCGGTGCAGGCGGTGGTTGCTACGATCACTTCCGATGCCGATGACTATGCGCAGAAGGTGGCGGAGGAACTGCGCGCTGCCGGGCTTCGCGTGGAGCTTGATCTTCGCAATGAGAAGATCAACTACAAGGTGCGCGAACATTCCGTGGGCAAGGTGCCGGCGATCCTCGTTGCGGGCAAGCGCGAGGCGGAAGAGAACACGCTCTCCGTGCGCCGCCTCGGTTCTCAGGAGCAGAAGACGATGGCGCTTTCCGATGTCATCGCTTCGCTTCGGCAGGAGGCGACGCCGCCTGATCTGAGATGATGAGGTGCGACTGAGGCTTGTCCTCAGCCGCCCGTATATCGCCGCCGATACTCATCTTCGATACCGTCAAAGGCAGCCCAGAACGATGTTCTCGGGTTGCCTTCGAGCTGTTCGGCCAGCATCAGGAGATGCGTGTGCCAGCCGCCGGAGACGTCAATGGCATCCTCGATGCGGGCAAGACGGCGATGGGTGAGGGTAAGGCGCACCTTGTCGCCTTGCATCGCAAGCTCGATTTCGACGACGCAGCCCGCAGGGTTCATGTCGTCATCCCATGTGAAGCCGAGGCGATGAGGCGGCTCCCAGATTGTCACCACATGCTTGCTGTCGAAGGGGCCGCCATATTGCTTGAAGCGTTCCGGCGGCGGCGCCGGGTTCGGCCCGAGATTGTTGTTGTGGAAGACGATGGTCATGGCGCCACCGACGCGTGGCTCCATTGGCCCGGCAGCAAACCATGTGCCGCGCAAATCTGCGTCGGTGAGGTAGGACCAGACGCGCTCGACGGGGCCGGGGAGCAGGCGCTCGAAACGGACCGTGCTGCTGTCGATCAGTTCGCCCCAGGCTTTGTCATCGCTCATTTTCACGGTCCCTCTCGGCTGCTGCGTTCAGGGCGCTTTCCAGCGCATCGAGCTTCGGCCCCCAGAAGCGGCGGATCGTGGCGAACCAGTTCTCCGCTTCCGCAAAACCCTCGGCATCCAGCGAATAGATGCGCCGCTGCGCATCCACCCGCACGCGGACGAGGCGCGCCTCCCGCAGCACTTTCAGATGCTGCGAGACGGCCGGTGCGCTCATATCGAAGCGGCGCGCAATCTCACCTGCGGGGCGTTCGCCTGACGCGAGCATTTCGACGATTTGCCGCCTTGTCGGGTCGGCGAGGGCGGTGAAGCTTTCCATGGCTCATTATTTTCTAAATAACTTAATTAAGTCAACTCTAAAATTATAGCAGAGTGCGGCTTTCGCACGCTTATGGTTAACTCACGCTCCCTTAGAGCGGAGGTTTGGCAATGGCGCGTTGGGGCGTTCTCAGTGGTGTGGCGGCTATGTTTCTCGCCTGTGCGGCGGGCGGGGCATCAGCCGAAACGCGCTCTGTTCCCGCGGCCGAGATGGCACCGGTGGTGAGCGGGGCAGAGGTTTCTGACAATGCCGCCATGCCGGTGCCAGAGGGCTTTCGCTGGCGTGTGACGCGCACTGAATGGACGGCGAGCGATGAGCGCGCCTTTGGCGAGTTCGTCACGGCGATTGGCGAAAGCAACTGCCGGACCTTTGATGAATGTCTCAAGGGGCCGTGGAACATCTACCGCGCCTCCGACCCGAAGGGCATGTTCTTCTATGCCGATTGCGCGGACCTGCCTTATGCATTGCGTGCCTATTTCGCGTGGAAGAATGGTCTGCCGTTTTCCTATGTGAGCGGCGTTGCGCCGGTTGGCCGCTCGACTGACCTGCGCTATTCGCGCTATGGCAACTACGCCTACAAGCGCGTCGATGTTGTTCCGGCAGTACCGGGCGCTTTCCCCAATGCGCGCAGCGTGCTCAATGCGATCAATAATGTGGTGTCGAGCGCGATGTATCGCTTTGCGCCTGATCTGACGGGCGGCGAGCTTTTCGATTTCTACCCGGTGAAGATTGACCGTGGCTCCATCCGCCCTGGTACGGTGATCTATGATCCGAATGGTCATGTGGCCGTGGTCTATAGCGTTGATGAGGATGGTCGCATCCGCTTCATTGACACGCATCCCGACAACACGCTGACACGCGGTTCCTATGGCAAGCGCTTTGTGCGCGCCTCTCCGCCGATGGGCGCGGGCTTCAAGAACTGGCGGCCGATGAAACTTGTCGGCGCGACGCAAGAAGCGGATGGCACATGGCATGGCGGGCGCGTGGTTCTCGCGCGTGACAGCGAGATTGCGGACTGGTCGGACGAGCAGTTCTTCGGCACCGAAATGCCGCGCGCAAAACAGTGGCAGTCCGCCCGTTTCGCCCACAAGGGTGAGGTGCTGGATTACTACGACTATGTCCGTGCCGTGCTGGCCAAGGGGGATGTCGGTTATGATCCGATCTTCGAAACGCGGCTGATGGTGCGCGAGCTTTGCGATGATCTCCATTATCGCGCTCAGGCAGTTGATGTTGCCGTAAAGGCGGGCATCAACAAGCGGCCGCAGCCAGCTCGCCTGCCGGACAACATCTATGGCACGCATGGCGACTGGGAGACCTATTCGACACCCTCGCGGGATGCGCGGCTGAAGGCTTCCTTCGTCGAGATGCGGGAGAGGATCGCCCGCTTCATCGACATGGCGGAAGCGAACGATCCGAAGCTTGAGTATAAAGGTACGGATATTCTCCGTGATCTGGGCGCTGCCTATCGTGAGGAGGCAGGAGCCTGTCATGTTTCCTATGCGGCCAGCGATGGAAGCGTCCGCCCCCTGACATTTGAGGAGGCGCGGGCGCGCGTCTTTGATTTTTCTTTTGATCCGTATCACTGCCCCGAGCGGCGCTGGGGCGCACGGGATCCGAAGGAGCTTGCGACCTGTTCCGATGATGCGGTGAAAACCGCTTGGTATCACGCAGAGGCACGGCTCAGAAACCAGATCGACCGCACTTATGACGTGAAGATGGGCTTTTCTCTTGCCGAGCTGCAGGCAGGCGCGAAGGGGTCGGGATGGGATATGCCGCCCGATACTGATGTTGCGGCTGTGTTTTTCGGAAAGGAAAGCGACTACGCGTCGATCGGGGAGTAAGATTCAAATACGTCATCGCGAGCGAATGACGCTTCTGCGCTATCTACCTCAGAAGCGATACCAGAGCGCCGCACGCCATGTGCGTTCGTCCACCGTGCTTCGCCCGGAAATCGTCCTTTCCGTTCCCGCTTCAAAAGCCCAGCCGGGACCAAATTCCGCTGGCAGGTCGAGCACGACAGAGAAGGCGATCTTGCTCGCGCGATAGAGGTCGCCTGCTGAGGTATCGCGCGTGGCGGCGCTGTTGAAGCTTTTTGCGAGTAGCATCGCACCGGGCCAGGGTTTCGTGCCGAGCGTTATGTCCGCGCGGATCTGATCGGGCCGGCCGCTGTTGCGCGCGATCCAGCCGAGTTCCTGCACACTGAAAATAGGCAGGCCGAAAAGCTCGTCATTGCGCGCGAGGACAAGCGCAAGGTCGGTGTCGATATCGTTCCGTTTGGTCGCGGCGGGATCATTTCCCTGATCGTCGAGGAAAAGAACCGCGAGAGAATGCACGGAGAAAAGCGTGCCATTCCATGAGCCGACCGCGTAGCGCGCGCCTGCCTTCACGCGCGAGACGCCGCGATCTTCAAAGGTGAGGCCGAAAAAGTCGGTCGTTTCGCGCGACCATGCCGCCTCGCCAATCAGGGTGAGGTTTTTCGTCAGGCCATATTCGCCATAGGGCGATATTTCATGCTTGGTGTAGCGGCTCTTCCAGATCTTGTTGCCATTCTGGTCATAGCGTTCGCCTGCCGTCATGCGCGATACGCTTACGATGATTTCGCCTGTGCCCGGCTCGAGCGGCCAGCCGCCTGCCAGCGCCGTTCCGTCGCCAAACGACAAAATCATCACCCCCGCCAGAATGAACAGGCGGCATGTTGTGGCCAGTCTCACTGTGAATGTCCCCTCAGCCCTCCGGGATATGGTGGCGGGTGGGCTTGCCCAAGTAAAGCGTGAGGCTTAACTAGGCGTGTGACGCCGCCGACTGTTTTTGAACATGAGGAAAGAAATTGCCCCGTTCACCTGAGACGATTGATCTGCTTCTGACACGCCGTTCCGCAAAGGCGCTTACCATGGTGGAGCCGGGGCCGGACGCCGGGGAACTTGAAACGATCCTCAGAGCGGGGGCCCGCGTGCCGGATCACGGGAAGCTCGCGCCCTGGCGCTTCATCATTTTCAGGGGGGAAGCACGGGCTGCTTTCGGGGCGGAGCTTGCGCGTCTCTTTGCAAGTGCAGAGCCGCGCGCGACGGAAGACCAGATTACTTTCGAGGCAGGCCGCTTCATGCGCGCGCCCGTGGTCGTCGCTGTCATTTCGCGGATGATGCCGGGCATCAAGATACCCGAATGGGAGCAGACGCTTTCGGTCGGCGCTGTTTGTCAGAACATGCTGGTTGCGGCGACGGCCCTAGGCTTCGGCGCGCAATGGCTCACCGAATGGTATGCCTATAGTGAGGAAGTGAATCGCGTTCTTGGCCTTGGCGAAAATGAGCGGGTTGCGGGATATCTCTATTTTGGCAGCGAGAGCGTGCCCAAGGATGAACGTCCGCGCCCGGATCTTTCCGAAATCACGTCTGAATGGTCGCCGAAGTAAGGCCTAGCTGCCACTGTAATTCGGTGTGCCGCGTATCTCGCCTTCCGCAAGCCGGGTCAGGGCCGCTGCCTGTGCTACCCCAAGCGATGTCTTTTCATCGGCCAGCTTGATCGTGATGTCGGTCGGCTTCGAGAAAATGGCCTGCCGGTGGTCATAAAGGAACGAGATGAGGACCATAAGGAGCAGAAGGCCGACCGCCAAAGAGGCGCCGGGGTTTTGCAGATAGATGGCGGCGGTCAGGCCGATGCTGAGAGCGGCAAGGGCAATGGCGACGATGATCTTGAACTTTCGCATATGCTTCTTCCTGTTTTCGGCCTCCGCGCCCATTATGCCCGGAATTGTGCTGAAACGGAACAATTGGAAAAAGGGTGATCAGAGTGCCGCCTAAAGGCCTGCTTTTTGACAAGGACGGCACACTGTTCGACTTCCATCTGACATGGCCGCCGTTGCTTAGGGCGCTTGCAGAAGATCTGGCGAAAGGGCGCGAGGAGCTTGTGTGTTCGCTTTTGCGCGCCATCGGCCATGATGAGGCGGCGGGGCGTTTCCTCCCGGGGAGCATCGGGGCGGCGGGCGATACATATGAGCTAGCTGATGCCTGGCTGCCTTATCTGGAGAACTTCGGGCGCGAGGCGCTGGTCACCGCACTCGACACGCATTTTGCGATAGAGGGACCGGCGCGCTCCGTTCCAGTGACAGATCTCGCCGCACTTTTCTCGGAGCTTCGGGAGCGGGGCCATGTCATCGGCATTGCGACGAATGATGTGGAAGCCTCCGCGCTTGAAACGGTGGAGCGGTTCGGCCTATCGCCGCTGGTCGATTTCGTTGCCGGCTATGACAGCGGCCACGGGCCAAAGCCGGGGCCGGGCATGGCACTCGCCTTTTGCTCGGCGGTGCAACTTCG
>NZ_JBATWS010000020.1:0-5519 GCF_049672805.1 Parvibaculum sp. | reverse complement strand
GAATATCCCGACCAGCTGCTCGCCTATAACTGCTCGCCTTCCTTCAACTGGGAAGCCAATCTCGACAAGGCGACGATCGAGAAATTCCAGCGCGAAATCGCGGCGATGGGCTACAAGTACCAGTTCGTCACGCTGGCCGGCTTCCATCAGCTCAACTACGGCATGTTCCAGCTCGCTTCCGCCTATCGCGACCGCGGCATGGGCGCCTATTCGGAGCTGCAGCAGGCCGAGTTCGCAGCCGAGAAGGACGGCTACACCGCTACGCGCCACCAGCGCGAAGTCGGCACGGGCTATTTCGACCTCGTCAGCCTTGCGGCGGGTGGCGGCGAAAGCTCCACCACGGCGCTCGGCGACTCGACCGAATCCGCCCAGTTCCACTAAGCCTTATCGGAACTGCCTGAAATGCGAAGCCGCCGGGGAAACCCGGCGGCTTTTTTTCATGGCCTCTTATCCTGCGCGCTTCAGCCCGAAGAACTGGAGTTCGGCGAAGACGGCGACGGCGAGCGCCTGCGCCACCACAAAGGCAATGCCGAGCGCCGTCATCTCGAAGGGGCCGAAAAGGATGAGTCCGATTGAGGTCACGACCCAGAGAGCATTAAGCGCGATCACTGTTTCCACCGCTCTTGCACCCAGCTGATCCTTTCGCCCGATCAAGAGAAGCGCCAGCATCCAGGGCATCAGCGCTACGCCCACCCAGAAGAGAAAGCCTGCCGATATTCCAAGAAGGCCCGAAAGCGGGCTCGCCGCCACGATAAGCAGGGCGCCCATCGCGCCGCTGATGACGCCATCTGCGAGGACCGCATGGCGAACCGAAACCGAGCTGGCGATTGCTGCGAGTGCCATATCTCTTTCCTTCCATGTTTCTTCGGTGTTCCGTGCCGCATGAGAAGCGCGGCGCTGTCCCGGATAATCGGGGAGGGAGCGGGAGTGCGTCGATTACGCGGAAGGTAATTGCGGCGCTTCCCGCCGGGCGCTAGCGTTTTCCCATGAGCATTCAGACACAGAACACACGTCCGGTCGGCGAGATGCTTCGGACATGGCGCCAGCGCCGCCGCCTCAGCCAGCTTGCCTTTGCCTGCGATGCAGAAATCTCGGCGAGGCATCTGAGCTTTCTTGAAACGGGGCGCGCGCGCCCGAGCCGCGAAATGTTGTTGCATCTGGCGGAACGGCTCGACATGCCCTTCCGAGAGCGCAACGAGCTGCTGCTCGCAGCAGGCTTTGCGCCTGTCTATTCCGAGACGGGCATCGATAATCCAAGCCCCGATGCCCTCGCCGCACGACGCGCGGTGGATCTGGTGCTTGCAAGCCACGAGCCTTTTCCGGCCATTGCGGTGGATCGCTATTGGGATCTCGTTGCGGGCAATGCCGCGCTGCCGCTTTTTCTGGCGGGGATACCCGATGAGCTTCTTGTCCCGCCCGTCAATGTATTGCGGCTGAGCCTTCACCCGGACGGACTTGCAGGCCGCATCCAGAATCTTGCCGAGTGGCGCGCGCATGTCTTTGAGCGGCTGGAGCGCCAGATCGAGTTCACCAATGATGAGAAGCTTGCCGCGCTTCTCGAAGAACTGCGTTCCTTTCCGGGCGGCAGCCGGACGGCCAAGCCTCATCAGGAATATGGCGGCCTCATTGTGCCGCTTCGCATTTCAAGCGATGCGGGCACGCTCTCCTTCTTCACCGCGACCACGGTGTTCGGAACGGCCATCGACATCACCTTTTCCGAACTGGTAATCGAGACATTCATGCCCGCGGATGATTTTACCGCAACGACCGTTCGTGCGCTGGCAGGCTGAGTCACCGCACATGAAAAAGGCCGGAGCAGCGCTGCTCCGGCCTTTTCTTTGGATTCCGTCCGTTATTCGGCGGGGGCAACCTTCATGCCTGCCGCTGCGCCTTGCGGCTTATCCGTGCGTGTACGGATGGTATATTCGTTGAAATCCGGCTTCCGGGTGCGCCACCAATATTTGAAGGTGTAGTTCGCCCAGTTATTCGTGACCTTGCCGCTTGCCGTCTTGTACCAGCTTGTGCATCCACTCGCGAAAACCGAGTTGGCGTTGTCAGCCTGCACAAGCGCATTGGACGCGCGCTGTGCTTCTGCCTTCACATCCAGATAAAGAAGATTGTCGTTCGCAATCTTCTGCACGCATTGCGCAATGTAGTTCGACTGGCATTCGATCATGAAAATGATCGAGTTATGGCCCAGATTGGTGTTCGGTCCGTAGAGCATGAAGAAGTTGGGGAAGCCCGACACGGTCATGCCGTGATGCGCTTCCGCGCCATCATGCCACGCATCCGACAGATCGCGGCCCGCCAGCCCCTTCACCGTCATCGGCCCGAGGAAGTTCGTCGTGTCGAAGCCCGTGCCATAGATGATGATGTCGAAATCGCGCTGCGTGCCGTCCTTCGTACGGATGCCGGTCGGCGTGATTTCGGCAATGCCTTCCGTCACCACATCGACATGATCCTTGCCCATTGCGGGCCACCAGTCATTGGCAAAGAGGACGCGCTTGCAGCCCGGTTCGTAATCCGGCGTGAGCTTCTGCTTCTTCACCGGATCGGTCACATACAGGTTCATCTCGTCGATGGCCGTCTGCTTGATCTTGTCGCCCGATTTATGGAAGGCGCGGAACAGCAGCTCGCCAAACCAGTAGGTCTTCCAGCGCTGAATGTTGATCGTCCATGGCAGCGCCCTGTAGAGCGCCTTTTCCCATCCCCAGAACTCGCGCTGCGGGCGCGGCAGCACCCAGCTTGCCGAACGCTGGAAGATGGTGACCTGCCCTGCTTCCTTCGCCACTTCCGGCACGAACTGGATTGCGCTTGCGCCATTGCCTATAACCGCGACGCGCTTGCCCTTGAGATCAACAGAGTGGTTCCACTGCGCGGAGTGCCAGTGATCTCCTGTGAAGCTCTCGCGGCCCGGAATGTTCGGCCAGATCGGGCGGTGAAGCTGGCCGGTGCCTGCCGCCACCACATTCGCCTGAAAGCTGCGCTCGCCCGATTTCAGCGTCCAGATGCCGGTGCGCTCATCAAAACGCATATCGTCAATCTCGGTATTGAAGACGATGTGGCCGCGCAGACCATATTTATCGACGACCGATTCCAGATAGGCCTTCAAGTCCTGCGAGAAGACATATTTGCGCGACCAGTCCGGGCGCATGTCGAAGGAGAACTGGTACATATGCAGCGGCACATCGCAGGAGCATCCCGGATAGGTGTTTTCGCGCCATGTGCCGCCAATCTCGTTCGCCTTCTCATAGATGGTGAAATTGGTGAAGCCCTTTTCCTTCAGCTTGATCGCTGCGCATATGCCGGAAACACCCGCGCCAAGAATGGCGATGCTCGGGCCGGTCGCCGCGCCCGTCTGTGCAGACACATCGTGAGCCAGTGCCATCTCGTCTTCCTCCCTGCCGGAGCCGTTTCCCTTTTCAGGGCCGGTCCTGCTTTTCTGACATAGAATATTGGTTGGAAAGCCTATCCCGTTTTTTCCTCTGGCGGAACCATGCGGAGAGGGGGCAGACAAGGGCTGCGCGACGCGCTAAATGAGGCCCATCGCCGCTAGGGAAACTGCCATGACGAAACAGAAATCACCCGCCACCACCGACCTTTCAGACGCCCACCCGGACCTTGTCCGCCATGCGGAATCAATCTTCGCTGATTATGGCGGCAGGCTCGCCTTTTCAGGCCCCGTCGAGACGCTCCGGGTCCCTGACGACAACAGCCTTGTGCGCGAGGCGGTTGAAGGCGAAGGCCGAGACCGCGTGCTTGTTGTGGATGGCGGCGGCGAACTCACCTATGCGCTGTTCGGCGGAAACCTCGGCAAGCTTGCCGAAAAGAACGGCTGGGCCGGGGTCGTCATTCATGGCTGCGTGCGCGACACGGCGGAGCTTGCCGAATGCGAAATCGGGATCAAGGCGCTGGCCGCCCATCCCAAGCGCAGCGAAAAACGCGGTCTCGGCGAGAAGAATGTCGTGCTGCGTCTGGCTGGGCTCACTATCGCGCCTGGCGAGTGGCTCTATGCCGATGAGGACGGAATCATCGTCTCGGCTGAGAAGCTCGACTGAAAGGAAATGCCGCGGCCCTGAGGCCGCGGCTTCCACTCAGGCTTCCAGAAGATCGAGCACATAGCGGGGCAGCGCGAAGGCTGCCTTGTGCACTTCCGGCGTGTAGTAGCGCATGGAAAGCCCCGCCGCATTGAAGCGCGCTTTCAGTTCCTCCAGCGGCACTTCGGTGAGCGAGGGATCATCCGTTCCCCAGCCAAGCGCCATCGGTCCGCCCACATAGGTCGGGATAGTGGCGAGATAGCAGGTCGCCACCTTGAAGAGCTTGCGGAACTTTTCCATCGTGCCCTGCAACTCGTCCCCCTGCATGAAGGGCACGCCGTTTTGCGTGACGATGACGCCGCCCGGCGCGAGCCGCGCCCGTGCCGCACGGTAGAAGGGCTCGCTGAACAGCACCTCACCCGGCCCGACGGGGTCGGTCGAGTCAACGATGATGACATCGAAGCTCTTGTCCGTTTCCTCAACGAACTTCGCGCCATCTGCGAAGATGAGATCGACGCGCGGGTCATCGAACGCCCCCGCGGAAATCTGCGGCAACTGCTTGCGGCAGAACTCCGTCACTGACGGATCGATCTCAACCATCGTCACATGCTCAACCGACTTGTGGCGCGTGACTTCGCGCAGGATGCCGCCATCGCCACCACCGATGATGAGCACACGCTTCGCGCGCCCATGCGCCAGTATGGGCACATGGGTGAGCATCTCGTGATAGATGAACTCGTCGCGCTGTGTGACCTGCGTGATTCCGTCCAGCGTCATCATGCGGCCGAAGAGAGCATTGTCGAAGATCACCAGATGCTGCTGGCCTGTCGCTTCCTCATAGTGCACCTCATCGGCACGGAAGGCGCAGATGAACCCCTTTTCTTCATAGAGGGTTTCCACCACCCAGCGTCCGGCAAGACTGCCAAGGTCGCGATTTCCCATCAGACCATCCCCTCACCACGAAGATGCTCGCCGACACGAATGTCGGACGGCGTGAATGCCGCGCGCAGAACCTCGATCGCATTGTGAGGTTCGGCTTCACCACACATGAACACATCAAGCGCCGCATAGTCGGCCTCGGGCCAGCTATGAATGGAGATATGGCTCTCCGACAGCACGGCCACACCCGACACCCCGCCATTCGGCGTGAAGTGATGCAGATGGATGTGCAGCAGCGTTGCCTTGGAGACTTCCACGCAGCGACGTAGCGTTGCTTCGATATGCTCAAGATCATCGAGGCGGCTTGCACCGATCAGATCGATGATGAGATGCGTTCCGGCAAAGCGTTTGCCTGCACGTTCGATAAAGAAATCCTTCCGCTCGTCGGAAGACGTGCACCGGGCTGCGGCAGAATCGCCGACAGCGGGAACGGGAAACTCAAGAACTTCCGCCTGGGTCTTGCTTGAATCGCTGTTCAAGTCGATCCCCAATTGGAAGAGGGCATTGGATTCGGACATATGTGCCTCTCCCCAACCAGTAGAT
>NZ_JBATWS010000019.1:0-2848 GCF_049672805.1 Parvibaculum sp. | reverse complement strand
GCCCGGTTGTTCGCAGCCATGCCTTCGACCTGCCGAAGAAGGTTCGTGCGCTCGCTCTGCGTCATGCTCTGTCGAGCAAGGCGAAGGCTGGCAGCCTGATCATTCTTGATGAGGCGAAGCTCTCCTCGCCGAAGACGAAGGATGCGAAGGAAGCCTTTGCAAAGCTCGGTCTTACTTCGGTGCTCGTGATTGATGGCGCGGAGGTCGATGAGAATTTCGCTCTCGCGGCGCGCAATCTGCCGAATGTCGATGTGCTGCCGGTGCAGGGCATCAATGTGTACGACATCCTGCGGCGCGAGAAGCTCGTGCTGACCAAGGCCGCGGTGGAAAGCCTGGAGGCTCGCTTCAAATGAACGAGCGGTATTACGACATCATCGTGTCGCCGGTGATCACCGAAAAGGCGACGATGGCCTCGGAAGCGAACCAGGTCATCTTCAAGGTGGCACCTGGTGCAACCAAGCCGCAGGTCAAGGAAGCGGTTGAAAAGCTCTTCGACGTGAAGGTGAAAGCGGTGAATACGCTGATCCGGAAGGGCAAGACGAAGCGGTTCCGTGGCATTGCGGGGCGGCAAGCAAGTTTCAAGAAAGCGATCGTGACCCTTGAAGAGGGCCATTCGATCGACGTGACGACTGGACTTTGAGGATCGGGCTCCGGCCTCTAAAGCGAGAAGCCTAGAACGATGGCACTGAAAAAATACAAACCGACAAGCCCCGCGCAGCGCGGTCTTGTGCTCGTAGATCGGTCTGGCCTGCATAAAGGCAAGCCGGTGAAGAGCCTGACCGAAGGTCTGACGAAGACTGGCGGTCGCAACAATCATGGCCGGGTTACGGTCCGGTTCCGTGGTGGCGGGCACAAGCGCAGCTATCGGCTGGTCGACTTCAAGCGCACGAAGGCCGATATTCCGGCGACTGTCGAGCGGCTGGAGTATGACCCGAACCGTACGGCGTTCATCGCGCTCATCAAGTATGACGACGGTGAGCTTGCCTACATCCTCGCGCCGCAGCGTATCGCGGCTGGCGATCGGGTGGTCTCGGGTAACCGCGTTGACGTGAAGCCGGGCAATGCGATGCCGCTTCAGAACATCCCCGTCGGCACGATCGTGCACAATGTGGAGATGAAGCCGGGCAAGGGCGGTCAGATCGCCCGTTCCGCTGGTGCCTATGTGCAGATCGTGGGCCGCGACCGTGGTTATGCGCTTCTCCGCCTTTCTTCGGGCGAGCAGCGCATGGTGCCGGGTGCCTGCATGGCGACGATTGGCGCCGTGTCGAACCCCGACCACGCGAACATCACGATCGCGAAGGCAGGCCGTAATCGCTGGCTCGGCAAGCGTCCGCATGTTCGCGGCGTTGTGATGAACCCGGTTGACCATCCCCATGGTGGTGGTGAAGGCCGTACCTCGGGTGGCCGTCATCCGGTCACGCCCTGGGGCAAGCCGACCAAGGGCAAGAAGACGCGCAGCAACAAGGCGACGAGCAAGTACATCGTCCGCAGCCGTCATCAGAAGAAGGGTTAAGGGACCACTGTCATGTCACGTTCTCTGAAAAAGGGCCCCTTTGTTGACGGCTACCTTCTCAAGAAGGCGGAAGCCGCTCGCTCTTCGGGCCGCAAGGAAGTCATCAAGATGTGGAGCCGTCGCTCCGTCATTCTGCCGCAGTTCGTCGGCCTGACATTCGGCGTCCACAACGGTAAGAAGCATGTTCCGGTGCTCGTGACCGAGGATATGGTGGGCCACAAGTTTGGCGAGTTCTCGCCGACGCGCACCTATTACGGCCACACAGCCGACAAGAAAGCGAAGAGGGGCTAATCATGGGCAAAGCAGCAAGCAAGCGCCGCCTGCCTGATAACGAGGCTCTGGCCACGGGCCGGATGCTTCGGGTAAGCCCGCAGAAGCTCAATCTCGTCGCACAGCTCATTCGCGGCAAGAAGGTGGAGACGGCGCTCGCCGACCTGACCTTCTCGCGCAAGCGGATCGCGGGCGATGTGAAGAAGGTTCTGCAGAGCGCTATAGCGAATGCAGAAAACAACCACGACCTCGATGTCGATGATCTGATCGTCTCCGAGGCTTATGTGGGCAAGAACCTGGTCATGAAGCGCTGGCATGCGCGGGCTCGCGGTCGTGTTGGCCGTATTCAGAAGCCCTTCAGCCAGATCACCATCGTCGTGCGGCAAGTCGAGGAGCAAGCCTGATGGGTCACAAGGTAAATCCGATCGGTCTGCGGCTCGGCATCAACCGCACATGGGACTCGCGCTGGTTCGCCGGTCGTCATGAGTATGGCCAGCTGCTGCATGAAGACCTCAAGATCCGTGAGCTTCTGAACGAGCAGCTGAAGCAGGCCGGCATCTCGAAGATCGTGATCGAGCGTCCGCACAAGAAGTGCCGCGTGACGATCCACACGGCTCGCCCTGGTGTCGTTATCGGCAAGAAGGGTGCGGATATCGAGAAGCTTCGCCGCGACATCGGCAAGATCACGAGCTCCGAAGTGCATCTCAACATCGTCGAGGTGCGCAAGCCCGAGATCGACGCAACGCTGGTTGCCGAGAATATCGCTCAGCAGCTGGAGCGCCGTGTGGCTTTCCGCCGTGCGATGAAGCGGGCCGTGCAGTCTGCAATGCGCCTTGGCGCCGGCGGCATCCGCATCAACTGTGCGGGACGTCTTGGCGGTGCGGAAATTGCGCGCACGGAGTGGTATCGCGAGGGCCGGGTGCCGCTGCACACGCTTCGCGCCGATATCGACTATGGCGTGGCGACTGCGAAGACGGCCTATGGCACCTGTGGTGTGAAGGTCTGGATCTACAAGGGCGATATCCTTGAGCATGACCCGATGGCTTCCGAGCGCCGTGCGCTGGA
>NZ_JBATWS010000018.1:0-3395 GCF_049672805.1 Parvibaculum sp. | reverse complement strand
ACCTTGACCACGCGCAGGTAGTAGAAACAGCCCACCACCGCGCTGATCACGCCCAGGATCACCAGCCACAGCAGGCCACCGTTGACCGCCGCGCCCCGCAAGAACCCGCGCAACGATCTCCGGCAGTCCCTCGCGCTGCGCAATGGCAAGCGCAAGGCGGTCATCGGCAAGGCGGCTCACCCATGCCCGGCCCGTGGCCGAACGCTCCACGCCAAGAAAGGCGCGGCCGGAGGCGGCCGCCCGCGAACCTGTTTCTACCGCCAGAGAATCGCCCATGACGCCAAGAGTACCCTTCATCAAGGCGAGAGGCGACCGGAGGACAAGCCTTACTTGAACTTGTCCGGCGAGGCGTGGAACGACTTGAGGTGGCGCACCGTGCCCGTTGCCGAGCGCATGACGAGCGTATGCGTCGTCACGCCGCCGCGCTCATAATGGATGCCATCCAGCAGCCAGCCATCCGTCACACCGGTCGCCGCGAAGATCACGTCGCCCGAAGCCATCTCCGACATGCAGTACTTCCGGTTGAAGTCTGCAATGCCCATCTTTTCCGCGCGCGCCTTCTGCGCATCGCTCGAGGTGACGAGACGGCCCTGCATCTGGCCGCCGATGCAGCGAAGCGCGGCAGCGGCAAGCACACCTTCCGGCGCGCCGCCTGTCCCCATATAGATGTCCACACCCGTTGACGGGTCCGTGGTTGCGATCACGCCGGCAATGTCGCCATCGGTGATGAGCGTCACGCGCGCACCCGTCTCGCGCACGGCGCGGATGAGGTCAGCATGGCGCGGCCGGTCGAGAATGCAGGCCGTGATTTCAGAGGGCTTCACACCCTTCGCCTTGGCAAGAGCGTTGATGTTGTCAGCGGGGCTTGCATCGAGATCGACAATGCCTTCGGCATAGCCGCCGCCAATGGCGATCTTGTCCATATAGGTATCCGGCGCATGAAGCAGCGTGCCACCGGCCGCAGCCGCAAGCACGGCCATCGCATTCGGCATGGCCTTCGCGGTCAGCGTGGTGCCTTCCAGCGGGTCAAGAGCGATATCGACCTTCGGGCCTTTGCCCGTGCCAACCTGCTCACCGATATAGAGCATCGGTGCTTCGTCGCGCTCGCCCTCGCCGATCACCACCGTGCCGTCAATGTCGATCACGTTGAGTTCGCGGCGCATCGCATCAACGGCTGCCTGGTCGGCGGATTTCTCGTCACCGCGTCCAACCCAAAGCGCTGAGCAGACAGCCGCCCGCTCTGTCACGCGCCCCATTTCCAGCGCCAGCATGCGGTTCAGGCTCGATGTCTTCTCGCTCATTTCTTTCCCCATCACGTTTCGTTCATCCGGCATCGCCGGTCTTGTTCATGGCAGCAGCTTAACGAAGCTCACCATCTTCAATTCTGATGACGAGCGGCGTTCCCGCCACATCTTCATGGTGTGCAAGCAAGGCCCGGGCGCGGGCCATCGTGCTTTCATCCGTCTCATGCGTGATGAAGACGACCGGCATCCTGCCGCTTTCATCGCCCTTGCCGCCACGCTGCACGATGCGTTCGATAGAAATCGACGCATCCGCCAGCGCCTTGGTGATGGCGGCCATGCTGCCCGCGCGGTCAACCGCGCGAAGCCGCAGATAGAAGGAGCTCTTATGCGCATCCATCAGCGGCTTTGCGGGCGGCTTCAACTGCGCCGCAGGTACGATGAAGGGCGGAACGATGGTGCCGCGTGCAATATCGACCACGTCTGAAATGACGGCAGAAGCTGTCGGCCCTTCGCCCGCGCCACGCCCTTCAAGCACGAGATGGCCGACACGGTCGCCATTGACCGCTACGGCGTTATAGACACCGGAAACAGCGGCAAGCGGCGTTCCCGCCGGCACGAGTGCGGGATGCACGCGCTGCACGATGCCGCCTTCGCCCTTCTCGGCAATGGCGAGCAGCTTCACCCTGAAACCGAACTCCGCCGCAAAGGCGATGTCCGTCGCGCTGATCTTGTCGATACCTTCGATATGCACATTGTCGAAATCGACTTCCGTGCCGAAGGCGAGGCTCGCAAGAATGGCAAGCTTGTGCGCCGCGTCTATTCCGCCCACATCGAAAGTCGGGTCGGCCTCGGCATAGCCAAGCGCCTGCGCGTCCTTCAGCACATCGCCAAAGTCGCGGCCCGTCGTCTCCATCTCGGTGAGGATGTAATTGCAGGTACCGTTCAGAATGCCGTGGATGCTGCGGATATCGTTGCCTGCCAGCGCCTCGCGCATCGTCTTGACGATGGGAATGCCGCCCGCAACCGCGGCTTCATAGTTGAGCGCAACGCCGCTCTGCTCCGCAAGCCGCGCAAGCGCGGTGCCATGATGGGCGAGCAGCGCCTTGTTGGCTGTGGCGACATGCTTGCCGCTCTTCAGCGCTTCCTCGACAAGCTGCCGCGCAACACCTTCCGAGCCGCCAATCAGTTCGATTACGAGGTCAATGTCACCCGCCCGCGCAAGCGCCAGCGGATCGTCTTCCCAGCGCACGCCGGACAGATCAATGCCACGATCCTTCGTCTTGTCGCGTGCGGAAACGGCCACAAGCTCAACAGCGCGGCCAGAGGCTGCAGCGAGATGGCTCCCGCGTGCAGCCAAAATCTTAACCACGCCCGCCCCGACCGTGCCGAGGCCGGCGATACCAATGCGAAGAGCCTGTGTCACGTCCGGCTGACCCTCGTTGAACTGGGATGCGGCACGATGCTTGCGGTGATCCCCACACGCTCCTCATATTCCGCAATGATCTGATCGGCATTCTGCATCATGCGCTTCACGTTGCGCGCAGCCTGCCGGATGCGCTGCTCGTTCTCCACAAGACCGATGCGCACATGGCCGTCGCCATACTCGCCAAAGCCGATGCCCGGCGCGACGGCGACATCTGCCTGTTCGAGCAGCAATGTCGCAAATCCCATGGAACCCAGATGCCGGAACTTCTCAGGTATCGGCGACCAGGCAAACATGCTTGCAGGCGGGCTTGGAATATCCCACCCCGCACGCGCCATGCTGTCCACCAGCACATTGCGACGGTGCTTGTAGATGTTGCGAATTTCTTCGACGCAATCCTGCGGACCATTCAGTGCCGCCGTCGCCGCCACCTGGATCGGCGTGAAGGCACCATAGTCGAGATAGGACTTCACGCGGCCAAGAGCGTTGATGAGCTTTTCATTACCCACCGCAAAACCCATGCGCCAGCCCGGCATGGAATAGGTCTTTGACAGCGAGGTGAATTCGACGGTCCGCTCCTTCGCACCCGGCACCTGCAGGATCGAGGGCGGTGGATTACCGTCAAAATAGATTTCCGAATAGGCGAGATCGGAAATCACATAGAGATCATGCTTCGCCGCGAAGGCGATGACCTCGCGGTAGAAATCCAGATCGGCAATTTGCGCTGT
>NZ_JBATWS010000017.1:0-3744 GCF_049672805.1 Parvibaculum sp. | reverse complement strand
TTCCAGCATGGCGTGGTCCTTTCTGATCATTGATTTTGATTTTTGATTTTCGGGGGCGAGGGAACGCCTATCTCCTACATGTCGACCGCAAGACACAGGTTTCAACCCTTGCGGACGGAATGGGGCGCTTTGGTCGCGCCTGTTTCCCATAAGTTCAGGTGCTTGCATCCGGCGGCACCAATCCCCACATTCCTTCTGACGCGGTGCCTTCAGGGGCCGCATGGGCAAAGTCGCTTGGATTTACGGGACTTTGGAAAATGGCGCGTGTGATGCAGTTCAATAGCCCCTTTCTGCTGGGCTTTGACGAATTGGAGCGGCTGCTGGACAGGGCGACGAAGGCCTCGGATGGCTACCCGCCCTACAATGTCGAGCAGCTCCCTGCTGAAGCAGGCGAAGCGCTCCGGATCACACTGGCCGTTGCCGGGTTCTCCCGTGATGAACTGAGCGTCACTGTCGAGGACAACCAGCTCGTTATCCGTGGCAATCAAAAGGATGAGGGCGAGCGCAGCTTCCTTCATCGCGGCATCGCCGCCCGTCAGTTCCAGCGCTCTTTTGTGCTGGCAGACGGAATGGAAGTACGCGGCGCAACTCTTGAAAACGGTTTACTGGCTATCGATCTCGAAAAGCCGGAACCGGAACGGAAAACGCGCCGGATCGATATCAAGGAGGCGGGGCGTTAGCCAGCCTCACCGCGCCACGGTGCGAAGGTGCCCGTGAGCGACGGAACAACCCTCTTGCCTTCGTATCAGGAAGGGGTGTGAAAGGAGCAGCAAATGCAGAACGATACTGAATTCGATCCCAGCAATGAAAAGAACAATTCCGGTTGGGGTGTGCAGGACTTCCGCAAGCTGACACCGGAAAATTTCGCCACTGTGGGCATGCCGCGCATCGTCTATGTGCGCGAAGTGCTTGCGAGCGAGGTCGAGAGCGAGCTTGGCACGGAACTCGGCATTCCGTCAGACACGCGCCTCTTTGCAGTGCACGCCGCAAATGGTCAGCGCATGGCCATTCTCGACAATCGCGATGCGGCCTTTGCAGGCGCGCGCCAGTATGATCTGGAGCCGCTCAGCGTCCACTGACGCGGGGAAGCTACCCGCATGAAAAGAAAAGCCCTGCGCTTTGAAAGACGCAGGGCTTTTTCACGTCTGGAACGTGGGTATCAGACGGCGTTGGTTGCGGCCGGTTCTGTAAGGATCGCAAAGAGGGCTGCGGCGTCCTGGGAGGCGCGCAGCTTCTCCACAATGGCGGGGTTCCGCAGCAGGCGCGAGATGCGCGCCAGCGCCTTCAAATGGTCAGCGCCCGCCGTTTCCGGCGCAAGCAGAAGGAAAATCAGATCGACCGGCTGGTCATCCACCGATTCGAAATCGATGGGCGTGTCGAGCCGCGCAAACAGCCCGTACAAGCGATCAATTTCCGCAAGCTTGCCATGCGGAATGGCAATGCCCTGGCCCACGCCGGTGGAACCAAGACGCTCGCGCTCCAGCAGCGTCTCGAAAACCGCCCGTTCGGAAAGGCCTGTCAGTTGTGCCGCGCGTGCGGATAGCTCCTGCAACGCCTGCTTCTTGCTGGTGACCTTCAAATGGGCGATTACGCCCTCAGGCTTCACCAGATCTTCAAGCTCCATAATCCGGTTCCTGTCTTGCCCCACCGCCACATGCAGATTTCGTTCCGCTGTGACAACCCGTACGGTGCCAGCCGATGCGCTCATTGCGGGCGCAAAGGCAAACCTCGCCTTCCGTTTTTCAAGCCTTTTGAGCATCACGGCTCGTATCGATCCAGCCGATATTCCCGTCAGGGCGGCGATAGACGAGGTTGATCCCGCCTGCCGCGCCATTGCGGAATATAACGAAGGCCGCGTCACCCAGATCCATCTTCATCACGGCATCACCCACGCTGAGAACGGGAATCTCTGTGGTGCCTTCCGCGATGATGACGGGCTGTGCATCTTCCGCAACCTCTTCCTGCTCATCCCCCGCGTCGATGATGAATGACGGGTAGGATTCTGCCGGAAGCACTGGCTTGTTGTGATTGGAGTGGCTCTTCAGCCGCCGCTTGTAGCGGCGCAAGCGCTTTTCGAGTCGTTCAAGCGCCACATCCAGAGCGGCATAGACCTCAGTCGCTGTCCCTTGCGCATTTACCAGAAAGCCGGAGCTGAGATGCACCGAGCAATCTGCGCGGAACTCATGCGCCTGCTTGCTGAATGTGACCGTCCCGTCCACGGGCCGGTCGAAATATTTGTTAACCGAAGCACGAAGCTGCTCGGTCGCATGGGTACGGAGCGCATCTCCAACGTCGAGATGATGGCCGCTAACCTGAACTTGCATGAAAGACCTTCCTGGGGTCATTACGCCAACCGAGGAATGAAACGGAGAAGTCCGCCCATCCTGCCGGAAAACCCTTCGCTACCGACGGCCTGCGCCTTTCGCTGTCGTCATCGGAGCTGTTGAACTTACCGTCGCTTCTACCGCCTCTGCGGCTCGACCCGCTCCCCGGATCACAGGGTAAGATCGACCCCGTCCTTTTGAGCGCGTGGAAACTAGTGGGCAGCAACATAGGTGTCAACAAGGCACTGGCCTGAGACGAAAAACCCTTATTATTCAGTAGTATATGGGGTGGAGAGCAGCGTCGGCAAGGGCCTGACGGCCAGTTCACGCATAGGCCCGTTTTTCGCGGCGACGCTGTACGGAAGAGGGAATGTTCATTGCTTCCCGATACTTGGCGACCGTGCGCCGCGCAATATCGACACCCTGCTTCTTCAGAATATCGACGATATTGTCATCGGAAAGAATCGCGTCCGGCCGTTCCTGATCAATCAGATCCCTGATGCGGTGGCGCACCGCTTCTGCCGAATGTGCTTCTCCGCCTGCGGAAGAAGCGATGGCCGAGGTGAAGAAATATTTCATCTCGAAAATGCCGCGCGGCGTCGCGATGTATTTGTTTGCCGTCACGCGCGAGACGGTCGATTCATGCATGGAGATCGCATCTGCAATCGTCTTGAGGTTGAGCGGTTTCAGATGCTGGACGCCATAAACGAGGAACGCGTCCTGCTGGCGTACGATTTCGGAGGCGACTTTCAGAATGGTGCGGGCGCGCTGGTCGAGGCTTTTCACCAGCCAGTTCGCATTGTTCAGACATTCGGAAATATAGGCCTTCGCATTGGCATCGGCTGAAAGGCGGGAAACTTCCGCGTGATATTGCTGGTTCACCAGCACGCGCGGCAGTGTTTCAGAATTGATTTCGACAGCCCAGCTTCCGTCAGCCTTCGCCCGCACGAAAACATCCGGCACCACAGGCACGACAGGCTCGCTGCCAAAGGCGAGCCCGGGCTTCGGGTTGCAGAGGCGGATATCATCGATCATCGAGGCAATGTCCTCGCGGTCCGCGCCGGTCAGCTTCATCAGCTGATCGAAGTCGCGCTTCGCAAAGAGTTCCAGATGGTCGAGGAAAATCTGCATCGTCGGATCAAGGCGATCGCGCTCGGCGAGTTGCAGCGCAAGACATTCCTTGAGGTTGCGCGCGCAAACGCCGGCCGGATCAAATGTCTGCAGTACACGGAGGACCGCTTCAACATCTTCGATATCCGTGCCAAGCCGATCGGCCACATCGGCAAGGTCCGCCGTCATGTAGCCTGCCTCATCCACCTGATCGATCAGATAGGCACCGATCATGCGGTCGCCGGGCGTCTTCAGTGCCATATGCATCTGTTCGGTCAGATGCTCGGCAAGCGTTGCCTCGCGTGTCAGC
>NZ_JBATWS010000016.1:0-7637 GCF_049672805.1 Parvibaculum sp. | reverse complement strand
GCCACTTTCATCATGGAAGTGCAATGGGTGGATGATGAAACACGCGAGGTGAAGCCCATTCCGGCAAGGGCGAAGGCAGCGGCAAGGGAACTCATCATCGAGCGCCCGGCCCATGGCAGCCCGCGCGGTCTTGAACTCTATGATCCGCGTCCCGCGCCCAAACTCTCCGAGGCGGATGAGCTTGGCATGGTGCGCACATGGCAGGGCCAGATATTGCCGGTGCAGTGCGACGCGCAGGGCTTTCTCAACGTGCGCCACTTCGTTGGCATCGTGTCGGAGAGCATTCCCAATCTGCTGGCGCAGACAAGCGGCACCGACCGCTCAAAGACACCGACCATTGGCGGCGCGGCGCTTGAATATCGCTTCGTATATCGGCGTTATCCGCGCATCGGCGATGTGCTGACACTGCGCAGCGGGCTGAAGCAGGTCGGCCCCAAAACATATATCTGGTGCCACTGGCTTTTCGATCTCGAAACAGGGGAATCCGTGGCCACGGCGGAGGCAATCGCCATTGCGCTTGATCTCACCACGCGCAAGGCCATCCCGATCCCGGACGACATGCGCAGCACGCTCGAAGGGCTCGTTATTCCGGGCCTCGGCGTCTGAGCGGAAGGGCTAGCGCCCCTCCGCTTCCAGCCGCGCAGCGAAGTCGCGAACTTCCTGTATCACCAGTTCGGGAAATTCCATCGGCAGGAAATGGGTTGAACCCTTCACTTGCATGATATGGGCGCCGGGATCGCGCCGCTTCAGCTTCTGCGGAAAAGACCCGCGACAGGTCGAGCCATGCTCCGCATGGAGCAGTGCAAGCGGCACGTTGAGATTGCGCACCGCTTTCGAGATGTTGTGTCCATGCGCGCGGAAGTTCGCGGCCTCCCATGCGGGCGCACAGGAAAGCTCCACCTGTCCGTCATCCCGCAGGCGCGTGCCGCCCGCGACATAATCCTCAAGAAAGCCGCGCGGCCATGTGGTGAAGGCGCCGCGCCCCAGATAGCGGTTCACGATCGTCTCGCCATCGGGAAAGACAGCGCGTCTCTTCTCCGCACCATCAGCAAGCGACATAGGCCCGCCCTTCATGCCGAGAAGGCGAAAGGCCATCAGCAGGTAGCGGAAAGACCACGGCGTCATCACCGGATCCACCAGCACCAGCCCGCGCACAAGATCGGGACGCGCCGCGGCCGCCATCACGCTTGCAGCACCGCCCATAGAATGACCCGCAAGGATGACCTTCTGCCCGGTCGCCTCCGCGAAATCTTCCACCATGCGGATCAGATCATCACGATAGACATACCAGTTGCGATGCGTGGCAGGATCGGCGGGCAGCCGCGTTGCGCCATGCCCGCGCGCATCCCATGCGCGGATGTGGAACCGATCGGAAAGCTCTTCCAGAATGCGCCTGTAGGTCTGTCCGTTGAAGCCATTGGCATGAGCGAAGTGAAGCGGGGCCTTGCCCGCTTCATCCGCACCCCACTCCAGATAGGAAATCTTTCCATCCGGCACGCGCAATTCACGCCGCGTAAGGGCTTCATTCAGAACGACATTCATCGGGATCAATCCGGTTTCTTATTGTTTTGTGCTTTGGGTGGATGCAGTCACTCGGCTGCGCTTTGCGTGGCCTTGCGGAAATCGGGCTTGCGCTTGTTGAGGAAAGCATCGACTGCTTCCTTGTGCTCCGCTGATACATAGCAGATCTTGAGCGCGTTGATCTCACGCTTCTGCGCAAGCTTCATATCTGTCTCGCAGGCATTCTGCGAGATGAGCTGCTTTGTCATGCGAAGCTGGCGCGATGGATTTTCCGCAATGCTGCTCGCGATTTCGAGTGCCTTGTCGAGCAGCTTGTCGCCCTTCACCACATATTCGCAGAGACCTTTTTCTTTTGCCTCGGCCGCGGGGTAAAGGCGGCCGGAAAGCATCATTTCATTGGCATGGCCCCAGCCCATCCGGCTGACAAGGAAATGCGAAGACGCAAGCTCCGGCACAATGCCCATCTTTACAAAGACCATACCGAACTTCGCTTCTTCCGCCGCAACGATCACGTCGAAGGGCAGGATCATGGTCACGCCAATGCCGACAGCCGGGCCGTTCACGGCGGCGATCATCGGCTTCGAGCTGCGCACAAGTTCGATCCAGTCCACATCACGCGGCATGCCGCCCGTGTCATTGTTGCGATCATTGCCGTCAATGCGCGACTGAAACGTATCGCTGATATCGGCACCCGCGCAGAAGCCGCGCCCCTCGCCCGTCATCACAATGGCGCCAATATCGGGATCATCATTTGCGCGCTGAATGGCGTCGGCTTGCTCGGCTGCCATCTGCCCCGTCCAGGCGTTCAGCCGCTCCGGCCGGTTCAGGGTGATAATGAAAATATTGCCGCGCTTTTCTGTCTTGATCTGGCTGTAGTTCATGAGTCGCTCCTCCGCCATGTCTTTTGGCGAAGTCTAGGGAGGCGCGCGAGGCGCTGCAATGGAGCCGCCGTCACCCCAGTCTTCCGCTGCGTCGCTTGCATGGAAAGCGTTCCCGGTTACGCTCTGCGCAAGGTCATTGCAGGAGGGAGCAATCATGAAACTGGAACTTGAGGGCAAGCATGTCTTCATTGCAGGCGCGAGCCGGGGCATCGGCTTCGGCATGGCACGGGCTTTTGCTGCCGAAGGGGCGAAGGTCACGCTCGCGGCGCGCGGTGAGAAGTCACTCGACGAGGCCCGTCAGAAGCTGCTCGCAGAGGGTGTGAAGGCAGAAAATCTCTTCACCGTTGCAGGCGACATGACCACTTCGGATGTCGTCTCGGCGGCGCTCGATGCGGCGGAAGCAAGCCTCGGGCCGCTTCATTGCGCTGTTGCTAATGTGGGCCTTTCGAAAGCGCCGCTCGGCTTTGATGTAACGGACGAAGACTGGGACGCCGACATGAAGCAGAACTTCTTTGGCTCCGTCTGGCTCGCGCGTGAGGCGGCGCGGCGGATACTGAAGCGCCCCGCGGAGACACGTCAGCATGCAAGTCTCATTCTGATCTCGTCCATCGCGGGCGTCGATGCGATGGGCACATCGCTTACCTATGCGGCCTCGAAGGCAGGCATCAATCATTTCACCCGCCAGCTTGCAAAATTTGTCGGAAAGGAAGGCTTGCGTGTGAACGCTATCGCGCCGGGCAATATTCTCTTCGAAGGCGGCGTCTGGGACAAAAACACGAAAGAGCGGCCGGAAGCCTGGGACCGCTGGATCAAGCGGGAAGTGGCACTCCGCCGCTTCGGCACGGCGGAAGAGATAGCGGACGCCGCGCTTTTCCTCGCAAGTCCGCGCGCAAGCTTTATCACCGGCGAGGTGCTTGTCGTGGATGGCGGGCAGGTGCGCTAGTCGCTATTCGACAACAAGCTGGAACTGGCGTCTCGTCAGGCGCGGGAAGGCGGGGAAGGAGATAATGCCTTCGCCTCCCGCTTCCTTCAGCATGGCGCGCGCGGCTTCAGCCTTCTCGCCCTGCAGGGAGGCAAGAAAATCGAGTGGTCGTTGCAGCATCCAGAGTTCGAAGGGGAAGATTGCGCGTGTGCCCGTCGCTCCTTCCAGCGTGAACTCATGCTGACCGATGGCGCGGGGCACAGGGTTCTTGCCCGCGATGAGCTGAGGATGCGCCTCGACATGCGCTGAAAGCGCCACGGCGGTTTTCTCAAGCACCGGCAGAAATTCGCGCATCATCCGCGCAAGCACGGGAATGATCGTCGCAGGCACTTCGTCATTGGGCAGAAACGCGCCGCCCTTTGGCTGCGGCGGCTTCGTCATGCGCTGAACCCACTTCACCACGTTCGGCGCAAGCCGCTTCATGATCTCGCCGGACGCCGGGTCGCGGTATTGGTGCGCATAGAGCGGCCCATAAAGACCGAAATCGCCAATGGATGGCCGCGTGCCGAACAGGAAATCATGGCTGGCGAAATGCGCATCAAGCTCCGCGAGCAAGCCTTCATAGCTTCTTTCGATTGCTGCCGCCGTCGCCTCGCTCACGCCGAGAAAGGGAAGCGCGCCTGCAAAGGGTTTCGCCGTCTGCTCTCCCACTTCGCGCCGTCCCGCCTCATCGAGATCGGGGCGCGAAAGCCGCCCGAACTCCGCGATGGCGAAGTCACGATTCTTCGTCCAGCGATAATGCATGGCAGGCAGTTTCAGCCATTCATCCGCATAGGTCTCGATCAGAAGCGCCGCGAGCTTCTGCCTCGGGCCTTCCGGATAGATGGAGGCTTCCGGGAAGCGCTGCTCGAAATTGTCGATGATCTCCGAACTGTCCTGCCAGGTTTCGTCTTCCGGCGTCACGACAATCGGAATGACCGGCCAGCCGACACGCGCAAGGATGATATTGCGATAGATGTCGCGCGTTGGTGTGATCTCGGAAAAGGGGATCCGCTTGTAGCGGAGATAGGCGCGCACCTTGCCGGAGAAATAGCTCACCTCCGCGCCGTAAAAATCATAACCCCTTGCCATTTTGCTTCCCGGTTTCCTGTTCCCTGCGCCGCTTTTATTTATCGGCACTAATAATGTCAATTTATTGATGCGTCAGCGGCGCAACGCCCTCGCCGCCGCCTCTCCCCGCAGGACATCCAGATGCAGCGCCTGCGCACAATGCTGCAAACAGGCAATGATATGCGCGGGCTTCCCGCCCTTCACATAGAAGAAGAGGTTATAGCGCGTATCCTCAACGCGGCTCCGCGCATCAAGCTGCCAGACGGCGTCATAGACAGGAAATGCATCCCCCGTCTGGTTGATTGCAGTGGTCATCAGTCGATCGGCAAAGCGCCGCCGGTCATCCTGCGTTTCCAGGCCGGCCAGCATGTCAAAGCCGATATCATAGCGGGGATCAAAGCCGGGTCCGGGTGACGGTTCCGCCGCGCCGGGGGGCAAGGCAAGAATGGAAACCGTCTCCGTCGTGCCATGCGCGACCCAGGCATCCCCCATCACCGGCACCAGAGCCTGTCCTGACCATGTGCAAACAAGCACCGCCCACTGATCAAAGGGCGCGGGAACCACTGTCGCCTTGCCAGCAGGTGCGCGGTTGCAGAGAAAATCGTCCGGGTCTTCCGTCGCCGAGGCAGTCGGCGCAGCCGCCGGAGGAGCGACACGCGTTGGTGCCGCAGGGATGTCCATGACCTGAGGATCAAGCTCCGCATCCGGCACTTCCGGCGCGGGCGTCATCTGCGGGAGAGTCACGGGCTCCGGTTCCGGGGCGGGCTGCGGTGCTTCCATGCCGGGGGGCAGGGGATCACCCGGCTCCCATACTTGCGCCGCCAAAGGGCTTGTGCCTGCAAGAAGCAACACCCCTGCCATGCGCGCCACCATCTTTCTGCCTGCGGAGATCATGTCCGTCCTTCTCTGCCTGCGTGAAAACATCCACCGCATTAACATTGTTCCGCCCGTAACCGGCTGATCTTTTTGCACAATACCGGCCTTTTTCCGGCCTCGAAAGCGCAGACGCCACAGTCATCGACAAAACCGAACATAACCCTCGTTGAGTGATCCAGCGGCACGGGCGAAGCTGATATCGCAAAAGGTCGCCGCGACGTGATGGAGGAAGCGGCCCTGCGGAGGAGAGAAGATCATGAGCGCATTTCCGGGTTCAGGTTACGGCATTCTCGAACGGCGCTTCATCGCGGAGCCGGCAGGGCACAAGACGGCTGGTGCCTTTGGTCGCCGTGCCTATGGCCGCGCTGCGCCTGCCCCCGCAGCCGAGTTTGAGGTGGAGCGTGTTCTTGCCCGTTGCCGCGCGCGCCGCGCCGCCAATGCGGCGCCGGAGGAAAAGACACGGTCCCGCTTCCGTGAAGATGTGCTCGCCTATGCAGCAACCAGCCTGAGCCTCCTCGCCCTTGCCATTGTTTCCGTGCTGCCGGTTCTCTGACGGCGCAGATTTTTCGAAAGTACCGGCAGCGGATTCCCTCACGCCCCCCCGGGGTCCGCAACGGCGCAAGGCCCGCGTTTTTCGGAACGCGGGCCGTCTTCTTTGTGGGGCATGAAAAAGGGCCGGTGCATTTCTGCCCGGCCCCTGTCTCGGTATGAGTGCCGAAGAGTCAGTCCTTCAGCGTGCATTTGCCATTATTGATGACGACGACATCGCGTTCCTTCACGCGGGCACGGAAGGAGATCAGTCCCTTCTCCTTCCAGAGATCAACCGTCACCGTATCGCCGGGAAAGACGGGCGAGGAGAAGCGCACATCAAACCCTGTGATCTTCGTCGGATCATAGTCCAGCGCGCCGGAGATGATCGCGCGGCAGCATGTGCCATAGGTGCAAAGTCCGTGCAGGATCGGCTTCGGGAAGCCGACGGCCTTTGCAAATTCAGGATCGGAGTGAAGCGGGTTACGGTCCCCCGAAAGGCGATAGAGCAGCGCTTGATCCGGCTTTGTTTCCGCATCGATGCTCATATCCGGTTCGCGGTCCGGCAGCTTGTGCGGCTCGGGCGCACCTTCGCGCGGTCCGCCAAAGCCGCCATCCCCCCGCGCGAAAATGGTGGAGGTCAGCGTGCAGAGCTTGTCACCACCCTTTTCGGTAAGGTCGGTCTCGGTGACGATGATGGCGCCCTTGCCTTCGCCTTTGTCCCAGGCACCGACAACGCGGCTGTCGGCAACAATCTTCGCCGCAACGGGAAGCGGGCGATAGAGTTTCAGCCGCTGCTCGCCATGCACAACCATGGCGTAGTTGATGCCGCTATCCCCGATGGCACCCGCGCCCCAGGCGATCACGGTTGCAAGCGTCGGCACGGTTTTCAGGTTCTTCTCATAGACGAAAGGAAGCTCCTTCTCGTCCAGAGGGTCCCGCCCGAAGCCGATGCCCAGCGCATAGAGCATGGTCTCGCGGTCGCCATAGCTGAATTCCTGCCCTGTTGCCTTCAGGCTCATCAGCTTGTCGTAATTGATTGCCATTTCGGCCTTCCTCCATTTGTCCCGGATTTATCGTTGCGCATAGCAAAGCGATTCCGCTCTCGCGGCGCAAGTAGCCAGTCGGTCTGAGGGGAATGCGGCCTAGCGTTCGCCGAGCACTTTCCAGAGGCTCGTCACCGTCATCACGTCTTCCGCGCCGACGCTGAAGCGGCCCGAGACGAAAAGGATCGCCCGCGTTTTCCGTTCGAGCCGGGTGCGGCATTCGATGAAATCGCCCAGCCGCGCCGGAGCGAGAAAGCTCCCCTGCATGCTGAGTGTGACGCAGCTTTTGCCAACCAGTGCGCGATTGGCCGCGCCGCCGAGAAAGGCATCGGCAAAGGTGAGCATCATGCCTTCATGCACCTCGCCATCAGCATTCACATGGCGCTTGTCGGCAATGAAGCCGAATATCCGCTCGCCCGTCTCGTCCATGCGCTCGAAGAAGGGGCCGAGATGCGCTTCAAACGGATCGTGAAGATCGCATTTCCGCCAGCCCTCCGGCGAGGCGACATCAACGGGCGAGGGGAGAGGGGTTCTCATGCGCCTTTCGGTTCCTTGATCGCATAGACGCCGGTGACCGTCATGAGGATACGCTCGCCGCTGCGAATATCGCCGGAGATGAAAAGCACCGTGCGCGTCGCGCGGCTCACGCGGGCCTGCCCTGTCACGGTCTCGCCCTTTTCGCCCGCGCTCACGAAATCGCAATTGAGCGAGAGCGCACTGACCCCGGCGCCCGGTTGCTTCTCGGCTACGACC
>NZ_JBATWS010000015.1:0-7062 GCF_049672805.1 Parvibaculum sp. | reverse complement strand
GGGTATCACCGCCACGAGGGCAAAGGTGAGCCGGCGGTGCTTGGCAATCTGACGGGATATATTTCGGAGCGCGACCATGAGCGCGCTCTGGTGCTGGGCCTTGCGCTGCGCCTTGCCTTCACGCTCTCAGGCGCGACGACCCGCCTGCTGCCAAAGACCAAGTTTGAAATCACCAAGACCCATATCAGCCTTGTCGTGCCGAAGAAATATGAGGCATTGGTGGGCGAAGTCGTGACGAAGCGCCTCAACGCACTCTCTCGCGCGCTTGGCCGCAAAGGCGAGATCAGGATTGCCGGATAGGCCTAGCGGCCCTTCGTGTCGATCAGAACGATCTTCTTGCCCTTGGCGCCGATAGCTAGTTCGCCCCGCTTCAGGCGCAGCGCATCTTCCCCGAAAATCTCGCGCCGCCAGCCCTTCATCGCAGGCACATCCGCCTCCGCATGAGCGGCAATGAGTTCAAGGTCGCTCACATTGGCAACGAGTTTCTGCGCCACATCATGCTCTTCGCATTTCTGCTTGAGCAGCACTTTCAGAAGCTCGACCAGCGGGCCGACACCGGCAGGCAGGGGTTCCGGCCCCTCGACCACGGGAATATCTTCTTCCTTCATGGCAAGGCCACGCTCGATGGCTTCCATCAGGCTGGGGGCGAGGCGGCTGTTCGAGAAGCCCTTGGGCACGGCGCGCAGCGCGTCAAGGTCCGCGATGGTTTTCGGTATCTGCGTCGCGATCTCGTAAAGCGCGTCATCCTTCATGATGCGCGAGCGGGGGATATCCCGCTCCTGCGCCTGCCGCTCGCGCCAGGCCGCGATCTCGACAAGGACGGCAAGCCCGCGCTGGCCACGGAAGCGCATCTTGAGCCGCTTCCAGGCATTTTCCGGCCGCATTGCATAGGTGTTCGGGTCTTGCAGGACGGCCATTTCCTCAGCCACCCAATGCGCGCGCTTGGTCTGGGTCAGGCGCTTCGCCAACACCTCATAGATGGTCCGCAGATAGGTGACATCGGCCATCGCATATTGAAGCTGCTTCTCGGAGAGCGCCCGCCGGGACCAGTCCGTGAAACGGGAGGACTTGTCCACGCTGCCGCCCGCGAGCTTGCGGACTAGCGTTTCATAGCCGATGGAATCCCCGAAACCGCAGACCATGGCGGCGACCTGCGTGTCAAAAAGCGGGTCCGGGATGGTGTTTCCCTGATGGAAGAAGATTTCAATATCCTGCCGGGCCGCGTGAAAGACCTTCACGACCTTCCGGTTCCGCATCAGCTCATAGAAGGGAGCAAGGTCGATATCGGGTGCCAGCGGGTCGATGATGATTTCATCCTCGGGCCGGGGGCCGGCAAGCTGGATCAGGCAAAGGACGGGCCAGAAGGTCGAGTCCCGCATGAACTCCGTATCGACAGTCACATAGCCCGCCCCGGAAAGGCGATCACACGCCGCTTTCAGCGCTTCGTTGGTCGTAATAATTTCCATGCGCCGCTGTATAGCCGATCTCTGGGATGCTGTCGCGGAGAAGGCGGAGGACAACGCGGGCCCATTGCCCTTGACAATGGCCGTCGATCCATGCGCTTTTCCCGGTCGCCGGGGTGATAACTCTTATGTTACATAGTCCCGATTCGTCTTTGAATCTCAAGGCTTTATGACAATGACCCGTTTCCGCAGCCACACCTGTGGCGAGCTTCGCAAGTCGCATGTCGGCGAAACCGTCCGTCTTTCGGGCTGGGTTCATCGCAAACGCGACCACGGTGGCCTCCTTTTCATCGACCTGCGCGACAATTACGGGCTGACCCAGCTCGTCTTTGACCCGGACCGGGCCGAGGCCTTTGGCCTCGCTGAAAAGGTGCGCGCCGAATATGTGATCTCGCTGGAAGGTGAGGTCGTGGCGCGCTCGGCGGAAACGGTTAATCCCAACCTGCCGACGGGTGAGATCGAGATTGCCGTCACCTCTCTCGAAGTGCTGTCGGAGGCGCAGGACCTGCCGCTTCCCGTGTTCGGCGAGCCGGATTACCCGGAAGATATCCGGCTGACCTATCGCTTCCTCGACCTGCGCCGCGAGACGCTTCACAAGAACATTCTGCTCCGTTCCAGGATCATCGCGTCTATCCGTCGCCGCATGACGGAGGCAGGCTTCAATGAGTTCCAGACGCCGATCCTGACGGCTTCAAGCCCCGAAGGCGCGCGCGACTTTCTGGTGCCTTCGCGCATTCATCCGGGCAAGTTCTATGCGCTGCCGCAGGCGCCGCAGCAGTTCAAGCAGCTCATCATGGTGGCGGGCTTTGACCGCTATTTCCAGATTGCGCCCTGCTTCCGCGATGAAGATGCTCGCGCCGACCGTTCACCGGGCGAGTTCTATCAGCTCGATGTGGAAATGAGCTTCGTCGATCAGGACGATGTTTTCTCCGCCATTGAGCCGGTGCTGCACGGCCTCTTCGAAGAGTTTGCGAATGGCCGCAAGGTCTCGCCCTATCCCTTCATCCGCATCCCCTATGCGGAGGCGATCCGCAAATACGGCTCCGACAAACCGGACCTGCGCAACCCCATCGAGATGCAGAATGTCACCGACCATTTCCGTGGTTCGGGCTTCAAGGTCTTTGCGGGGATGATCGAGAAGGATCCGAAGGTCGAGGTCTGGGCGATCCCGGCGCCGACAGGCGGCAACCGCGCTTTCTGTGATCGCATGAATTCATGGGCGCAGGGCGAGGGGCAGCCGGGCCTTGGTTACATCTTCTTCCGCGAAGAAGGCGGCGTGCTCGAAGGGGCAGGTCCGGTGGCCAAGAATATCGGGCCGGAACGCACCGAAGCGATCCGCACCCAGCTTGGCCTCAAGGAAGGCGATGCCGTCTTCTTCGTGGCCGGTGTGCCCACGAAGTTTGCAAGCTTTGCCGGTCTCGCGCGCACGCGCGTCGGCACCGAGCTTGGCCTTGTGGAAGAGGGTGTCTTCAAGTTCTGCTGGATCGTGGACTTCCCCATGTTCGAGTGGAATGAGGAAGAGAAGAAGATCGACTTCTCGCACAATCCCTTCTCTATGCCGAACTATCCGCTCGACAAGTTCCTGCAACTTGGCCCGGATGATGAAGAGGAAATTCTCGGCATCACTGCCTTCCAGTACGACATTGTCTGCAATGGCGTGGAGCTTTCCTCCGGCGCGATCCGTAACCACAAGCCGGATGTGATGTACAAGGCCTTCGGCATTGCGGGCTATGACAAATCGGTGGTGGAGAGCAAGTTCGGCGGCATGCTGAACGCTTTCAAATATGGCGCCCCGCCGCATGGCGGTCTCGCCCCCGGTGTGGATCGTATGGTGATGTTGCTCGCAGGCGTCGAGAACCTGCGCGAAGTAACCATGTTCCCGATGAACCAGCAGGCGCAGGATCTGCTCATGCAGGCGCCCTCCGAAGTGGAGCCGAAGCAGCTCAAGGAACTCCACATCCGCGTGGTGCCGCCGCTGGAAAAGAAGAAGGAAGGCTGATTTTGCGTCAGCCCCGCCAGGCAAAAAGGGAAGGCTCAGGCCTTCCCTTTTTTCATGCCGTTGCCGTAACGCGCGTTACTGCGCCGGTGGAGGCGTTGTTTCCTCAAAGACAGGGATGGGCAGCGCATCAATCGGAATGATGATGCCGTTTGAGGCCGTAATGGCATCACCCGCCACATTGGCGCCGAACTCGGAATGGCCGTAGCGGATGGGGCTCTTCGTGCCATCAATCACCACCTTGCCGCGCTGGAGGGTGGTTGCCTCTGTCACCTTGCCCTCAAGGCTTGCCGGCGTGTGGCGGCCGCTCACGATCTGGTAGAGCAGGAGCGCGCGGGCATTTTCCTTCACGCTGGGGTTCTCGCCGGACAGCATGTCATCCACGCCGCCGGGCTGGTTGGCGAGCGCTTCATCCGTCGGTGCGAAAACGGTGATGTCGCCCGTGCTGTAGCGGAACTTCAGATCATTCGCCTCGATCATCTTCACAAGCATTGAGAACTGCGGATTGGCCTTCAATGTCTCATAGACATTGGCGGCAAAGGCCGGCGCGGAGACGACCGCGCTGATAGCCAGGGCCGCGATGAAAATACCGGTTCTTTTCATGTGTCTCCCTTTCAAATTCGCCAGAACTTTCCCCTCTGTGACCAGCTTATCTAGGTCGGCAATTTGTCGGGAATGCGACAATGAGCCCGGCGGCACCCTTTCCTCTGGAAACGGCTGGTTAACGACCTTTGGGTGACACTGACAGGGGCCCCGTCTGCATGGTGCGGGGGGAAGGGTATTAAGAATGTCGATGAGCCTCGTTAACCCGCAAACAGTGCCCCCGGCGGGAGACCTGACCGGACTTTCGCCGCATCTACTGGATGTGATGGCAAAGGCGTTTGCCATCGGCCAGTGGAGCTGGGATCGGGAGAGCGGTGAGCTTATCCTGCATTCGCCGGTGCTCGACGCCCATAATGTGCCGCGGAAGATGAACACCCTGAACCCGCTGCGCTCCCCGGCCATGGCGCATCTCCATGAATGGTTCACGCACTGCAGGCCCGGTGACGTGACATCGGCGAGCTTTACCCTGCGGGATGATCCGGTGGCTGTCCGCGTGCTCTGTCTGAGCTGCGATGAGGGCGGCGTCCGGGGGCTCGTGCAGGACCAGACATCGGAGAAGCTCGACACCGAGGAAGATCAGCGGTTCCGCATGGCGCTCATGGGTGCGGCGCATGGCATCGCACTGGTGGGCATTGATGGCCGCTGGCTACAGGTGAACGAGGCGCTCTGCCGGATGCTCAGCTATACGAAGGCCGAGTTTGCGGAGATTACCTTTCAGGACATCACACATCCCGAGGATCTCGAGGCTGATCTCGATCTGTTGCATGAATGTGTGGAAGGAAAGCGCGACACCTACCAGATGGAGAAGCGCTACATCCGCAAGGATGGAGAGGTCATCTGGGTGGATCTCGCTGTTGCCATTTTGCGCGCCGAAAACCACGAGCCGCTTTACTTCATTTCCCAGCTTCACGATGTGAGTGACCGCAAGCGCGCGGAAGAAGCGCTTGTTGCCGCGCGCGATGAAGCAAAGCGTGCAAGCGAGGTGAAGAGCGGCTTCCTCGCATCAATGAGCCATGAAATCCGTACACCGATGACGGGCGTCATGGGCATGCTCGACATGCTGGCGGAAAGTGGCGTTTCGGGCGATCAGCTTGAACTCATTAGTACCGCGCGTTCATCCGCCGAGATGTTGCTGTCGATCATCAATGATGTGCTCGACATGGCAAAGCTTGAAGCCGGGCGCGTTGAAATTGCGAGCAGGGATTTCCACGCCGAAACATTGCTCCGCACCGTTTGCGACATGATGGCGGGAAGGGCGAGTGACAAGGGGCTGCGCTTCAGCGCCGTGCTGCCGCTCTCGACGCGCATCTGGCTCAAGGGTGATCCTGACCGCATTTCGCAAATCCTGTTCAACATCATCGGCAATGCGGTGAAGTTTACGGAGAAGGGCGATATCTCCGTTTCTGCCGAAACCAAGACCACGGCTGAGGGCTTCAACTTCATTCTGAAGGTGAGTGACACAGGCCCCGGCATTCCGGTAGACAAGACCGAAAGCATCTTCCGCGAATTTGAACGCCTGAACCGCGAAACGGGTGCGCATATAGAGGGCACCGGGCTTGGTCTTGCCATCGTGTCGCGTCTTGTTGAGGCCATGGGCGGACAGATCGAGGTTGAAAGCGAAGTCGGACGGGGCTCGACTTTCACCGTCACGCTGCCGCTTCGCGCGGGCGCGGCACCTGCGGCGGCGATCACGCCCTCGGTGGAACCCGCCAAGCCCGCCGATGAAACGCCAGCTTCTGCCGGGACGCTTTCTGTTCTCGTTGTCGAGGATAATGCCGTGAACCGGAAGGTGATCGGCTCCGTGCTCGCCATTGCGGGGATTGAGCCCGTCTATGCTTTTGATGGCGCGGCGGCGCTTGAAGCGGTGAAGGATACCAGTTTTGATGTCATCTTCATGGATGTGATGATGCCCGTCATGGACGGCCTCACCGCCACGCGAAAGCTGAGAGAGATGGGCTATGCGAGACCGATCCTCGGCCTTACCGCCAATGCGATGGAACATCACCGCGAAGCCTGTTTCGAGGCGGGCATGGATGACCACATCGCAAAGCCCTTCCGCCCTGCGGATATTCTGACAGCACTGCAGAAACACGCAGGCCACCGCGCAGAGGCATAAACCAACAACACCGCATAAAAAAGGAGCGCAGAAGCGCTCCTTTTTCATATTGTGGAACCGCTGCTTGTCAGAAGGCTGCCGTGAAATTCAGTGTAAGTGCGTGCCCCGTGATCTCGTCCGCAGTGTTCGAACTGGTGTCGGTCCAGATATAACGATACTGAGCACCGACCTTCTTGCCATTGCCGAGATTCATGTCGAAACCAATATTGCCCTGAAGAGCGAGGTCATCGCTGTCGGTGCTGACGCCAACCGGCACGCCGCCCACCGCGTCCAGAGACAGTTGCGAGAAGGCCATACCGATACCCGCACCGATGTAAGGGTCGAAGGAGTTCCCGGCCATCGGGTGGAAATTGGCATTCACCATTGTCAGGAAAGAAGAGAGGTCACCATCCGCTGACACACTGCCGAGACCGGTGACAGAAATCGTATCGAAATCGGCTGTGAGATAGGTGAGCTCAGCTTCAACCGCAATTTGCGAGTTTATATTGTAGCCGACAGCACCGGAAACCACCCAGCCCGTGTCAAAGGAAATCTTGGAACCAGCCGCGGCTCCTTTGCCATCGACATCGTCGATGACAAGCGCGCCACCGGAAAGTCGGAAGTAAGTATTCCCCGAGCGTACCTCTTCAGCCATTGCAGGCGCAGTCATCGCGACAACCATGGCGGCAGTCGCAGCAAATTTTGTGAGATAGTTCATTTAGTCCCCCCAGATATAGTCCCAAAAGACCAGATTATGGGGAGAATAATCAACCGTCAACGGCAATGTGCGGAGGGTGCGCTGATGTACTTCAGCTACACCCGCTGGTTCCGCCGCATGTGTCGCATTTCAGGCAGGTGCCGTTCCTCACCATGGTGAAGTTGCCACATTCGCCGCAGGCCTCTCC
>NZ_JBATWS010000014.1:0-5848 GCF_049672805.1 Parvibaculum sp. | reverse complement strand
GGTGAGCCCTGATGGCGAGATCGAAGAACTCACCGCAGAAGAAGCACTGAAGCGCATCGAGCGTGAGCCGGTCATGCTGGTTCATGCGGGCTTCACGGCGCGGCGCATTGCGCGGGGCCACCCTTTCCGCGATGCGGGGCCGCATGTGCTCGATCTGATGGAGCTGTTCGCCTTTGTACATCCGGCAAAGCCCTGTCTTCCCACGGCGGAAGGGCTTGCCCGCGCGCTCGGACTTGATCCGGGAGACACGCCGGAAGACCAGGCGATGATGCTGCGCGAGGCGGCGGCGCTCATGCTCTCCACCTTGCAAGACCCCCGCTTTCCCGACCGCCCTTCTGCCGCCCGCACCGCGCTCCGCATGGCGGAAGCCGGATGGGCATGGGGACCGGGCGTGATGGCAGCACTTGGCAATGCGCTTCCCGGATCGCCGGGCCGTGAGGTGAAGCTTTCCGCCTCGCGCGGCTTCGACATATGGAACGAGCTTCCCGAATGGGAGGAGCGTGCACCGCGCCCGCCCGCAGGCTCGCTGCCCGTGAGCGCGGAAGAAGCGCAGCAAAGGCTCGCAGAACTTGCAGGGCCGGATGCCGAGGCGCGGCCCGGCCAGGTCGCCTTTGCAGGTGTTGCAGCCGCCGCCTTCGGCCCGCGCGAAAGGACAGGTGAGCCCAACGTCGTGCTCGCCGAAGCAGGCACAGGCATCGGCAAGACCATCGGCTATGTCGCACCGGCAAGCCTATGGGCGGATCGCAACAAGGGCACGGTCTGGCTTTCGACCTATACGAAAAATCTCCAGCGCCAGCTCGATCAGGAGTTGAGCCGCCTCTACCCCGATCCGGAAGAGAAAGCGGAGAAGGCGGTTATCCGCAAGGGACGCGAAAACTATCTCTGCCTTCTCAATTTTGCGGAGATGGCCGATCGCGCGGCGCTGGGCGGCAATGCCGTTGCCATCGGCCTTGTTGCGCGCTGGGCGAAGGCAAGCCGCGATGGCGATATGGTGGGCGGCGATTTTCCCGCATGGCTTGCCGCGCGGCTGGGCGGTGTTACGGGTCGCAGCGGCCTGACTGACCGGCGCGGAGAATGCGTCTATTCGGCCTGCCCCTATTATAATAAATGCTTCATTGAGCGGGCGATCCGCAAGGCGCGGCGCGCCGAGATCGTTGTTGCCAATCATGCGCTCGTCATGCGGCAGGCAGCGCTTGATCTCGCAGCGCTGTCGCTGAGCCCCGCGCCCGCCAGGAATGATGACGTGTCGGGCGGCACAGAAGATGAAGTGCCGAGCGGGCGCGAGGCACGCACGCGCTTCGTCTTTGACGAAGGCCATCACATTTTCGATGCGGCAGACAGTGCCTTCTCAACTTCGCTTTCAGCCCTTGAAGCAGCGGAGTTACGCCGCTGGATACGCGGAGCGGAAGGCCAGCGCGGGCAGCGCGGGCGCGGGCTGGAGGAGCGCGCGGGCGACCTCATTTCCGGCGACCAACTTGCGGAAGAAGCACTGGTTGCCGCGCTTTCTGCCGCTGCCGCCTTGCCGGCCCCCGGCTGGGCAACGCGCATCAATGAAGGTCAGCCGCGTGGCGCCGCAGAAAAGTTTCTCGCGCTCGTCCGCCAGCAGGTTCATGCGCGGGCGGAAGAAACGGGCAACGCCTTCTCGCTCGAAGCGGAAACCGATCCGCCCGTAGAAGGGCTTCCCGCTGCCGCCCATGCGCTTGATGAGGCGCTCGGGCGTCTTGCCGCCCCGCTCCGCGTCATCGCAGATCGTCTGCGCGCGCAGCTCGATGACAAGGCGGCGGAGCTCGACAGCAATACACGCATTCGCATGGATGCCGCGGCGCGCGGCATAGAGCGGCGGGCGAGCCTTCTCATTCCTTCATGGCAATCCATGCTGAAAAGCATTGGCGGGCAGACGCCGGAAATGTTCGTGGACTGGTTTTCCGTCGAGCGGCTTTTCGGGCGCGAGATCGATACCGGCCTTCACCGCCACTGGCGCGATCCGACAGTGCCTTTTGCCAATGCGGTGCTTGAGCCCGCGCATGGCGTTCTCGTCACCTCCGCCACGCTTCGCGACCAGTTGCCGGAGGATGATCCGCATCAGGGCTGGGAAAGCGCGGAGATACGCACCGGCGCGTCGCATCTCGTGTTGCCCGCGCGGCGAGCCTTCATGGCTTCGCCTTTCGACTATCAAAAGCAGGTGCGCATTTTCATCGTGCGTGATGTGAGCCGCACCAATCTCGATGAAATTGCCGCGGCCTATCGCGAATTGTTCCGTGCGGCGGGCGGCGGTGCGCTTGGCCTTTTCACCGCCATTCATCGGCTGCGCGCCGTCCACGAACGGATTGTCTCGCCGCTCGAAGCGCAGGGGCTGACGCTTTATGCGCAGCATATCGACGCGCTTGATACAGCCACGCTGGTCGATATTTTTCGTGCCGAACGTCATGCCTGCCTGCTCGGCACGGATGCGGTGCGGGACGGTGTGGACGTGCCCGGAGATTCGCTGCGCATGATCGTGTTCGACCGCGTGCCCTGGCCGCGCCCGGATATTCTGCACAAGGCGCGCCGTGAGATTTTCGGCAAGAGCCGCTATGACGACATGCTGACGCGGCTGCGGCTGAAGCAAGCGTTCGGACGGCTGATCCGCCGCGCAAGCGACCGGGGCGTTTTCGTCATGCTCGATTCACGCCTGCCGACGCGGCTTACATCTGCCTTTCCGCCTGATGTTGAAATCCAGCGCGTCGGCCTTGCCGAAGCCATAGCGGAATCTAAGCATTTTCTCTCGGACGAGGCTGCGCTTGCGGGGGGCGGTGGCAGCCCCTAAAGTTCCGGCCAAGTGCCAAAGGAAAGACTATGTCCACCATCTCCCCGGAAAATGCCCTGATCTACATCATGATGACGATGAGTGCCGTTGATCGCGCCATGAGCGACAATGAGCTGCGCGACATCGGCAACATTGTGCGGACCTTGCCTGCCTTTCGTAATTTCAACGAGGAGCGGCTTATTCCGGTGGCACGGGAATGTGCGGCGATCCTTCAGGAAGAAGGTGGCCTTGATGCCGTGTTCGGCCTTGTGAAGGACGCGCTTCCCTATCATCTGCGCGAGACGGGTTATGCGCTGGCGGTGGAAATTGCCGCTGCCGATCTTTCCGTCGGCGCGGAGGAGATGCGCCTGTTGCAGCTTCTCAGGGAAACGCTCGACATCGACAAGCTCACCGCCGCCGCCATCGAGCGGGGCGCGCGGGCACGGCATATGTCGATCTGAGATTTCTCAGGCGCAGGGCCCCTCGCCTGTCGGCTCCAGCCTGCCGCCGATCCTGTCATAGAAGAAGCGGGTGCAGCCCGCGCCGTCATACCGATCCGTTTCGCGGTGGATCAGCACAGGGTCTCCGCTTTCCCACACATATATATCCACGCCGCCTTCCGCCGCGCTGGCGCGCCAGCGGCTCGTGATCTCCTGTGTGTCGGGATCGAATTCCGGCGAGACGATTTCATCGAGCTTCGCATGATTGATGAAACGCATATCCCGGCTTGACCAGAGCCAGTTGCGGTAAAGCGCGTTCGGCCCCGCCGTTGTTTCCGCGAGCAGACGGAAATCGAGATGGCCGTCGAAATTGAGGTCGGTCACCTCGAAGCCATTATTGTCAGTCGTCGGCTTGACGCTCGATCCCACGTCACTGATGGTCTGGAAAGGCTCTGCCTCGCCCTGCCTGCGGATGGCGATGCCGGTGACGGTGCGTTCGCCGCTTTCCGCCGCGATCTGCCAGTCGATCTCGAAATAGAAGGGCGGCAAAAGCTGGCTAATCCGCGCTTCGCAAAGAATGGGGGCGCTGCTGCCTGCAGGCGGTGCGGCGCAGCTATAGCCCGCAAGGAAGGTCTCATCGCCCTCCACAAAAATGGTTTCCATCTCCTCCGCCAACGCGTGAAGCGGCAGGAGAAAAAGGGACACGATCAGCCCTGTCTTTACCCAACCCCGCATGGTCTTCATCTCGATGCCTTCACCCTGAACGCAGCGCTTCATAATAGCGCAAGCGTGAAACGGGACGGCCTTTTTCTTCTGCACCGGGCCCCCTTATAGTCGGGCCTGATACCCCGTCCCCTTTGACTCGCCAGAGGATGCATCGCCCTTTCCATGCCAGACTTCATCGCCCAGCATGAACCTGCCTTCCGGCTCGCCGCCTTTGCGGGCGTGCTGGCGCTGATGGTGGCGCTTGAAACCCTCTTTCCGCGCCGCGAGGCGAAGGGGCAGGCGCATCGCCGCGCGACCAATCTGGCGCTCGGCCTTATCGACGCGGGCGTGATGCGGCTAGCCGTTCCGCTTCTTGCGACCGGTGTGGCACTGGCGGCGGAACGGCATGGCTTCGGATTGTTTCACTGGTTGGGCGCGCCTTATGCGCTTGCCTTCCTTCTTTCCCTGCTCGCTCTCGACCTTCTCGTTTACGGGCAGCATGTTCTCTTTCACAAATCAGGGCTGTTCTGGCGGATACACCGCGTCCATCATGCCGACGCTCATGTTGATGCGACGACAGGCATCCGCTTCCATCCACTCGAAATTCTCGTCAGCATGGGAATCAAGATGGCTGCAGTCGCGGTTCTTGGCGCGCCGGTGGTCGCCGTCATCCTGTTCGAGGTTCTCCTCAATGCCGCGGCGATTTTCAATCACTCCAATCTACGGCTCGGCGAGCGGACGGACCGTCTCTTGCGGCGCTTCATTGTGACGCCAGACATGCACCGCGTGCATCATTCGGTCTATTCCGACGAGCATCACAGCAATTTCGGCTTCAGCCTTTCGCTCTGGGACCGGCTTTTCCGCACCTATCGGGCCGCCCCGCGGGACGGGCATATTGCCATGCGGATCGGGCTCGTGGATTATGCCGCGCCTGCGCCGAACGGGCTTTTCTGGAGCCTCGTCAATCCATTCATCGGCCATTCCGCAAAGACGCCCACCAGCATCAAGGGCGCGGGGAGCATGTGATATGAAACGGCTTTGCCTTTTGCGCCACGCAAAATCGGATTGGGGCGATCCGGCGAAGGATGATTACGAGCGCCCCCTCAATGAACGGGGAAAGAGGGCGGCCGATTTCATGGCACAGTTCATTGCGCAGTCGCCCTACCGCCCGGATGCCGTTCTCTGCTCAAGTGCGGCCCGCGCCGTCGGCACTTGTGCGCCTCTCCGCGATGCGCTGGGAGATGAAGTGCCCGTCACCTATCGCGAGGAGCTTTACCACGCGATGCCGGATGTGATGCTGGACGAGATCCATAACGCGCCCGACGACGCCGAGACGTTGCTCGTCATCGGTCATAATCCGGGGCTGGTGTTGCTCGCTACGGCGCTTGCAGAAGACCCGGATGACGAAATCGCGCTCCGCGTTGCCTATGGCGTGCCGACCGGCGGCTTCATCGTGTTCGAGTTCGATGTAGCGCGCTGGAACGAGATCAGGGAAGGCAAGGGCCGCACCGTTTTTTTCGGGCGCCCGCGCGACCTGATGGCAGAGCCTGCGTCGGAGAAGGGGTAGCCTTCAGTAAATGCTGGCCGAGAAATAGCGTGCGCTGATCCGCGCATAGGTGCCATCGGCCACAAGCGCGGCGAGCGCGGCGTTCATGCTGTCACGCAGTTTCGTATCCTCCGCCCGCAGGACGATGCCCGCCCCCTCGCCGAAATAGGCGGGATCGGCATAATCCGGCCCGACGAGCCCGCAGCATGCGCTTCCCGTGTCCGCGATCCAGCGCAGAAGCGCATTGCGGTCCGCGAAGATGAGATCAACCTTGCCGCGAGCAAGCGCGTCTTCCGCTTCCTCGATCCGCTTGAAAGGTACGAGATCCGCCGTTGCAAAACGCGCCAGCGCATAGGCCTGATGGACGGAGCC
>NZ_JBATWS010000013.1:0-6580 GCF_049672805.1 Parvibaculum sp. | reverse complement strand
CACCTTCATCATGATCTGCGCGCTTCTCTATCTCTGGGGCGCGGGGATCTCGGCCTATCATGTGGGCGTCGAATATGGCTGGTGGAAAGGGCCGGATGCCTGTGGCGGCACCGCGCTTGCCCCCTCGCTTGAGGAATTGCAGGCAGCCCTTGAAAGCGGCGTGAAGGCCCCGCGCTGCGATGAGGCGGCATGGTCGCTTTTCGGTATTTCGCTTGCCGGATTCAATTTCCTCATTACATCGGCGCTGGCGGTGCTGTCCTTCGTGCCGCTCATCCGCTACGCCCGCGAACGCAGAGGACTGGCCTGATGACCGCAGAAGCCCGCCCGAACAACGCTCCGGTTTCGAATCAGCCGGGCCGCAGCCGCAAAGCTGCCATCGAAGAAATGATCCGCGTGGACCATGCGGGCGAATATGGCGCGGTGCGTATCTATGAAGGCCAGCTTGCCGTGCTACGCCATGTGCCGGGCAAGGAAGAACTTGTCGCAAAGCTCGAACATATGGCGAAGGATGAGGAAGTTCACCTCGCCCGCTTCAATGAGCTTGTGAATGAACGCGAAGTGCGCCCGACAGCGCTCGCGCCTGTCTGGCATGTGGCAGGCTTTGCGCTGGGCGCGGCGACAGCCCTTCTCGGCGAGAAAGCGGCTCACGCCTGCACCGCCGCCGTGGAAGAAGTGATCGACCAACATTATCAGGCGCAGGTGGAGCGTCTCGCCCAGATGGGCGAAGATGAGAGACAACTGCGCGACACGATTGAGCAGTTCCGTCTGGAGGAAGTTGCGCATCGCGATGAAGCGATTGCCTCAGGCGCGGAAGAAGCACCCGCCTATCCGCTTCTTTCCGGCGCGATCAAGGCCGCCTGCCGTCTCGCTATTCGCCTCTCGGAAAAAGCCTGAACGCCGCTTACGGCTCCAGTTCGATGTCCCAGTAGAGATAGTCCTGCCAGCTCTCATGCAGATAGTTGGGCGGGAAGGCGCGGCCATTCTTGTGCAGGTCAGTGACGGTCGGGCGATAGGGCGCCTGCATCGGAAACATTTCCGCCTGTGACGGCATCTTCCCGCCCTTGCGCAGATTACAGGGTGCGCAGGCCGTCACCACATTTTCCCAGGTCGTCTGCCCGCCCCGCGAGCGCGGCACCACATGATCGAAAGTGAGTTCATGCCGCGCCCCGCAATACTGGCAGGAGAAGCGGTCCCGCAGGAAAAGATTGAAGCGCGTAAAGGCCGGAAAGCGCGCGGGCTTCACATAGGATTTCAGCGAGACAACGCTTGGAAGCTTCATCTCGAAGCTGGGTGAGCGCGCCACCGTGTCATAGGTGGAAACGATATTCACACGGTCGAGGAAAACCGCCTTGATCGTGTCCTGCCACGACCAAAGCGACAGAGGATAGTAACTGAGCGGCCGATAATCCGCGTTCAGCACAAGAGCCGGACATGCTTCCGGCGTGGCAAATGATCCGTACACGCCACCCTCCTGAGGCCAAAGGCCATCTCGAAAAGCTGGCCTCTCCAAGACCTGAATTTACTATATATGGCGTGACGCCTTCGTGAAAAGGCAAATGGTGGGGAAAACGCACTCAGCCTTGCGTCGCCCGTCCGGCAAAGGCATCGGCGATGAAGCGCCCGCCAAGTTCAAGTCCCTTCTGATCGATGCTGTGCCCGAGGCCGGGCGAGACATGCCATTGCACCGGCACCTCGGCTGCGCCCAGCGCCTGCACCGCCTGATGCATCCGGCTCACCGGCAGCATGTCATCGGCATCGCCATGAATCATCATCACGGGCGGGCGGCAGGTGATTTCCCCGGCAAGCATCTCGGGCACGGCAAGCGCGCCGGAATAGCCGACAATGCAGGCAGGCCCGACGCGGCGGCGAAGTCCCACATGAAGCGACATCATCGTGCCCTGGCTGAAACCGACCAGCGCGAGCTTCGACCCGTCAAGCCCGCGCTGCTGCAACTGCGTCTCGATAAACTGTTCAAGCACAGGGGCCGCGCGGGCAACGCCGAGCGCGATCTCCGCCGGATCAAGCCGCGTGATCGGAAACCACTGATAGCCCATCGGATTGCCGTCGCAGCGTTGCGGCGCATTGGGCGCGATAAAATCCGCATCGGGCAGAAGTGGCGCCCAATAGGGCGCAAGCGCGATCAGATCATTCCCGTCCGACCCATAGCCATGGCAGAGAATGACGAGTTGCTTCGTGGTGCCGCTTGCGGCTGCAACGCTCGGTCCTGTCAGTGCCATGTCGCTCTCCCCTTTCGCCCTGCCTGCAGGCGGGCTATCAATGCGGCCCGTACTTAAGCCTTCCCGAGCGGCGGATTCAATGCAGGACGACAAGGCCGGACAGGATGTGCTCCGCTTCGCGCCAAGCCCGAATGGCTGGCTCCATCTTGGCCATGCCTATTCCGCGCTCTTTGCGCATGAAATGGCGCAGAGGCTCGGCGCGCGCTTCCTCCTGCGGATCGAGGACATCGATATTGGCCGCTGCCGCCCCGAATATGAAGAAGCCATCTATGAGGATCTGCGCTGGCTCGGCATCGACTGGGAAGAACCCGTCCGCCGCCAGTCCGAGCATTTCGCGGATTATGAGCGCCACCTGAAGCGCCTGCGGGATATGGGGCTTGTCTATCCCTGCTTTGCGACGCGCAAGGAAATTCAGGACGCGATCATCGCAACCGGCATTCCCCTTCAGAACTGGCCCGTCGATCCCGATGGCGCGCCGCTCTATCCCGGTATCTACAAGGACATCTCCCGCGAGCGGCTGAACGATCTCCTCTGGGATGGCCGCAGTTATGCGTGGCGCCTCGACACGGAAAAGGCGCGCGCCGAAGCCGAACGCATTGCAGGCGGCCCCATCACCTTCATCGAAGAAGGCGAAAGCCCGCGCGGCCACAAGGGCCGGATCACGGTGCAACCCGAACTCTTCGGCGATGTCGTCATTGCGCGCAAGGACGTGCCGACCAGCTACCACCTTGCCGTGGTGACGGATGATGCGCTTCAGGGCGTGACGCTCGTAACCCGCGGGCAAGACCTTTTCCCTGCCACCTATATTCACCGCATCCTGCAGGTGCTGCTGGGCCTGCCCGAGCCGCGCTATCACCATCACGGCCTTATCCGCGACGAGACAGGCCGCCGCCTCTCCAAAAGCGCCAGGGATATGGGGCTGCGAGAGCTGCGGGCCGCTGGCCACAGCCCGCAGGACATTCGCCGCATGATCGGCCTTTAACCATTACCCCTCCCGCCCGTCTGGCGCAGAAAATGCTTCGAGAGGCTGAGCACGGCCCATTCTTCCCAAAGAGGGACGAAACCGTGCCTTTTCAAGCTGCGGAGCCCCCCAAATGGCGACAGTAGAGACGCCTTCTGTATCGAAATCACGCATCGACTGGGTTGATGCCGTCAAAGGTCTGACCATCATTCTCGTGGTGATGGAACACACGACATTCGGTGTCCAGAACGCCATCGGGTATCTGCCGGTCCTGTTCGGCACCATTGCCGAATTCGCCAAGCCTTTCCGCATGCCGCTCTTTTTCCTCGTCGCGGGCCTCTTTGCCCGGAAGGCGCTTTACGGCGATCTCCGCAAATTCGTGGACGGGAAGATCATCCACTTCGCCTATTTCTACCTCCTCTGGTCGGTCATCCAGATCGGCCTCAAGATCCTCATCCCCCATGACGGGCCGTGGCAGGTCACCTATGTCGATCTCCTGATGATCCCGATCCAGCCCTTCGCGGTGCTGTGGTTCATCTATTCGCTCTCCATGTTCTTCGTCACGATGCGCCTCGTGAGAAAGGCGCGTCCCGGCTTCGTGCTCTTCTTCGCCGCCGCGCTCTATTTCCTGCGGCTTGATACCGGCTGGATGCTGATCGACGAATTTGCGTGGCGCTTCATCTGGTTCGCGCTGGGCGTTTACGGCGCGCAATATATCTTCGACATTGCCGACTGGGCGCGCGCCTATCCCGCGCGTGGCATCGCGCTGAGCGCCGTGCTGCTCGCAAGCCTCACAACCGTGGTATTCTCGCATCTCGTGGATATTCGTGCGCTCGAACTTCTCATGGGCGCCGCCGGTGCAGGCGCTTCCATCATGCTGGTCGCCATTCTCGCGTCCCGTGGACTTGCAAGGCCGCTCGCCTTTGTCGGCGAACACTCGCTCTATATTTTCCTCTCCTTCTTCCTGCCCATGGCAGCCACGCGGATAGCGATGGTGCGGCTCGGCTTCGAGAACGGGGATATCATCACCCTTGTCGCGACGAGTGTCGCCGTCATCACGCCGATCATTGCCTACAGGCTTGTGGAAAAGACACCGCTGAACTTCCTCTTTATCCGCCCGGATGCCTTCCGTCTCGGCGCAAGACAGAAGAAGCCCCGGCATAATATCGTCATGGCCGCTGGCGGCGACTGAGGCTCAGAGGAACCAGCCAAGCAACACGGTCAGCGTGAAAAGGCTGAGCGCGGTGGAAAGAACCACCGCGCTCGATGCCGCACCGGGTGCAGCCTGATAGCGATTGGCAAGAATCGAGGAATAGACGCCGGTCGGCATGGCGGCGAGCAGCGTTGCTGCCGTCACCCAGAGCGGCTCCAGCCCGAACACAAAATGCGTGAGCAGGAACACAAGGGCCGGATGCACGATCAGCTTGAAAAAGGACGTGACCGACGCCGCGCCAACTGACTGTCGAAGGCTGTAGCGCGTGAGCATCGCCCCCAGCACGAAAAGCGCGCAGGGGATAGCCGAACGCGCAACCATCTCGAGCGCCGTATCGGCAATAGCGGGCAGCGGCACGCCGAGCTGCCCGTAAACGACACCGCAGCCAATGCCGATGATGACGGGATTGCGCAGCGTGTTGATCAATCCTTCTTTCAGGATAGCACCAAGATGCGGCCTCTCTGCCCCGTCGCGCGCGCGGGTGAGTTCCAGCAGGAAGGTTGCGATGGTGAAAAGAATGATCCCGTGAAAGGCGAGGATCAGGAAAACGGGAATACCCGCCTCCGGCCCGAAACCGGTGAGGATGATCGGCAGGCCGAGCATGATCGTGTTGCCCTGCCCGCTGCCAAAGCCAAGCATGATCGTATCGGGCGTCGGGCGGCGAAGAATGAAATGGGCAACAAATGATCCAAGCGCCCAGACCGTCAGCATGGCGCCGTAATAGGAAATCCATAATTCCCATGGCAGGGACGCCGGAAACGCCGTGTGCGCAAGGTTGCGGAAAAGCAGCACGGGCATGGCGAAGGTGAAGACATAGGTATCAAGCCCGTCCACGCCGGAATGGCTGATCAACTTCAGCCGCGCGCCCGCATAGCCAAAAAGGATGATGCCGAAGATCGGCAGCACAAGCGAAAGCGCAACGTCCATGGGAGGTTTCCGGCCTGGGAGTGGTGACGGGCGCGGACACTATCCATGCCGCCCCGTTCCGTCAAAGCCGGTATCACCAATCGTAAAGGCCGGTAAATTTCTCGAAGCCCGCCGCGTTGGCCCAAGCGGCCCATTCATCATGAGCGCGCCGGGTGACGGCAGGTGAGCCGCCGCCCTGACCGACGCCGAGCATCAGAAGCTCGCCACAGCCGGCGAAAAGCGGTTCTGGCCTCGGCAATGAGCCGCCGCGGCGGAGCCGCGCAAGCTCAGAATCCTCAAACCCGTCGGTCAACAGGATGAAACGCACATCGCTCGCATTGCAATCCGTTTGCGGCGACATGGTCTCCATGAAGGAGACGATATAGGTCCAGTCCTGCGCCTTGATCTTTCCTTCGCGCACAAGCTGCGGCAGCGCAGCCACAAGCGCGCTGATGCCCTCCGCCACCGTTTCGGGACGGGCGCGCGCGGAAATCACCTCGTCAATCTTGAGCGGGTTCGCGCTTGAATCATAAGCACCGAAAGTGCGCACCATCACTTTGGAGCGCACGGGCAGCTTGTCGATCTCGGCCGTGAGGCGCTTTGCCACGCGGGCTGCATAGGCCGGGTCTTCGACGAGCGGATTGCTCTTCGAAATATCAAGCCCGATCACCACCGTCTGCGGCCGGGCGGGCGTATCCACCGCGCCGGCCGGAAAGGCGAAGAGTGACGCCGCAAGAAGGAGAGCAAGTCCGCGCATAGCCATCAAGGTCACTCGCCTGCAAGCGGAAGGCGGCGTGCCGCACGCGGCGGCAGCACCTCGACGATTGGTATGCGCACAGCTTCGAGCTGGGCCGGTCCTGCCTTCATCGCATTGCGCGACCGGCGCTCCCACCATTCATCGAAAAGTTTCTCATAGCGGGCAAGCTGCCGCGAGCTTTCGCAAACCTTGAGTTTGACGTCCATGCCATGCCCGCCACCTGAAAGTGACACATCCTTGCGGCGGCCAAGAAAGCCGCGTGACGCATTGCCCTGCGGAGCCAGCACATTTCCCTTGCGGCGCGCTTCCTCAAGCCCCTGCTCATAGGCGCGGCATTCGCGCATCAGCCCCGTCCAGAGAAGGTGACGGCGATTTTCCGGCCCTTCCATTTCGGACAGTGCATGGCGGTTGCCATCATATTCGGCTTCGAGCGCGGCAAGCTTTTCCATCTCCGCGCGGCGATGACGGAAATCCCGCGCGAGGAAAACCTTGCGAAGCGATTCCAC
>NZ_JBATWS010000012.1:0-2737 GCF_049672805.1 Parvibaculum sp. | reverse complement strand
CCCTATCATATAGAGGCGCCACCCGCCGGTACAACCCGGGCAAGACAAAGCAGGGATACCTCCCGTGCCCCGGCGCGGATCAACACTTTCGCGCAAGCCTCTGCCGTCGCCCCGGTCGTCACCACATCATCGACCAGCACCACATGACGCCCGCGTATCAGCGCCTCGGCATTTTTGGCGAGGCTGAAGGCGCCCGCCACATTCCGCCGTCTTTTGGCTCCCGAAAGCCCGACTTGCGGCCTTGTCGCCCGGCTGCGCAGCAAAAGCCCCGGCGCATAGGAAAGCCCCGAAAGCTCCCCGAGCAGCCGCGAGACTTCCGCCGATGGATTGAAGCGCCGAAAGAAAAGCCGCCAGCGATGCAGTGGAACCGGCACGATCATATCGGCGTCCGCCAGAATGTCGGCCCCGATCCGCGCGAGCCAGCGCGCGAAAACGGGGGCTGCCTCCATTCTATCGCCATATTTGAAACGATGAACGAGCCGCGCCGAGCCATCGCCATACCGCATGACAGCCCGCGCACGGGCATAGACCGGCGGATAGGCGAGCGCCGCAGCGCTGACGGTCCCCTCGCCTGCATCAAAGGGAAAGGGGATGCCCGTCACCGCGCACCAGGGCCGCTCTATAAAATCGATTTGCGACCAGCAGGTGCTGCAAAGCGCGGCGTGATCGGCAATTCCGCACCCGCAGCCAAGACAAAGGGGCGGCAGCATGAGATCGGCGAGGCGCGCCGCCCCTGCCCGCACCCCGTCTCGCCAATGCGAAAACGCCCCCGTTTCCATCAGAGCCCCGCCCCAAACCCGCAAAAGCCTACACGCGAGGGCTTTTCCTGCGCCAGCCCCTTGCGGCAAACCGACCCCCCTACCATGATGCGCGCCATGCCCGGACCTGACACAAGAATGCGTCCCTTCGATCGCGTGACCCATCGCCGCCGCCGCGACCGCGCTGCGGCGGGCTTTGGGCAATATGATTTTCTTGTCGCCCGCGCGGCCGAAGATATTGCAGACCGCATTGCCGCCGCCAATCGCAGCTTCGACATGGCAGTCGATCTTGGCGCGCATAATGGCGCCCTCGCCCGTGCACTGGCGGACGCCCATCTCCCGCCGGAAAAACTCGGCACGCTGATTTCCGCCGACATATCGCTTCCCATGCTGCATCAGGCGGCAGGCCTGCGCGTCGCGGCTGATGAAGAGGCGCTGCCTTTTGCAAATCAGAGCCTCAACCTCGTAACCAGCGTCCTCTCTCTTCACTGGGTGAATGATCTGCCGGGCGCGCTTGTCCAGATCAGACGCGCGCTGAAGCCGGACGGGCTTTTCATGGCCGCGATTTTCGGAGGCGAGACATTGACCGAGCTTCGCCAGTCTCTGGCAGAGGCAGAAATTGAACAGGAAGGCGGGCTGTCACCGCGCGTCGCGCCCTTTGCCGATCTGCGCGACATTGGCGCGCTGCTGCAGCGGGCAGGCTTTGCGCTGCCCGTCGTCGACACCGACCGCGTGACCGTGCGGTACACAGACGCGCTGCGGCTGATGGCTGATCTGCGCGGCATGGGCGAGACAAATGCTATGAGCGAAAGGCGGCGCACGCCGCTTCGCCGCTCAACGCTGATGCGGGCGGCAGAAATCTATCATGAGAAATTTGCGCTGGAGGATGGCCGCATACCGGCGACCTTCGACATTGTTATTGCGACCGGCTGGGCACCGCATGAAAGCCAGCAGCAGCCGCTCAGACCCGGCAGCGCACAGGCACGGCTCGCCGATGCACTGGGAACGAAAGAACATCCGACCGGAGAAAAGCCCGGTCGCTAGACGTTACTGGGACAGGCCCTCGCCGATCTTCGTATAAAAGGAGTCGTTCAGTGCCTCGCCCGTCGCACCCACGATGGCGATGATGGCAATCGAGATGCCCGCCGCAAGCAGCCCGTATTCAATGGCCGTCGCGCCGCGCTCATCAGCACCGAACATCTTCAGAAACGTCTTCAAAGCCGTCATCATCGTCCTCCCGATACGCAGCCTCAGAGCAGGTCGCGCAGCACCGCCACGAGCGGTTCATCCGCCGGTGGCATCGGGTAATCCCGGAGCCTTGCCGGGCGCACCCATTGCAGCGCCTGCCCTTCGAGGGCTTTCACTTCCCCCTCCCAACGCCGGCAGACATAAAGCGGCATCAGCAGATGAAAGCTCTCATATTCATGGCTCGCGAAGGTGAGAGGCGCGAGACACGCCTTCGCGACATCGATGCCGAGCTCCTCTTTCAGCTCGCGGATCAGGCACACTTCGGGCACTTCGCCCTCTTCGACCTTGCCGCCAGGAAACTCCCACAGGCCCGCCAGCGGCTTGCCCTCGGGACGGCGGGCAATCAGCACCCGCCCGTCAGCATCAACAAGCGCGCAGGCCGCAACGAGCAGCAGCCGCTTCGGCTCGCCCGTCACGCTTTCGCGCTCGTCACCCATAATCGCGCCTTTCCGTTAACGATTTCTGTCGGATTTGCCAGAAATTCATCCCTCTGCGGACCGACTGGCCCGCTCATCCGCTCTTGGTTAAGAAAGTGCCAACGCTCTCAGCTACGATAATCTGCATTGATGCGGATGTAGTCGTAGGTGAGATCGCAAGTCCAGACCGTCGCCTGCGACTTGCCGACACCGACATCAACCTCGATGTCGATATCGCTGCCTTTCATGTGGCGCGCGACGGGCGTTTCGTCATAGCCGGGAACAGCCATACCGTTCTTCGCCACATCGATGCCG
>NZ_JBATWS010000011.1:0-2923 GCF_049672805.1 Parvibaculum sp. | reverse complement strand
CGGCTGACGGGCGCGGCGGCATCCTCACCCGCTGCCTCGCCTACCGCGATCAAGGCGCGTCTCATGGAACAGATGTCGGAACTTCTTGGTGCCTCACCCGCTCTTCCCGAAGAGCGGCTGGCCCAGGAAGCGGCCTTGCTGGCCACCAAGGCTGATATTCGCGAGGAGCTTGACCGGCTCACGGCCCATGTCGAACAGGCGCGTACCCTGATTGAGGGCAAGGAGCCTGCGGGGCGTCGGCTCGATTTTCTGACACAGGAATTCAATCGCGAGGCGAACACGCTCTGCTCCAAGGCGGCCGATGTCAGCCTCACGCGTATCGGACTGGAGATGAAAGCGGTGATCGATCAGCTTCGCGAACAGGTTCAGAATGTGGAGTAGGGCGGGATGAGCGGTATTGCCATTCACCGGCGCGGATTGATGCTCGTGCTTTCCTCTCCCTCCGGGGCGGGAAAGACTACCCTTTCGCGCCGCCTGCTCGAAGCCGACAGCGAAATCGATATGTCCATTTCCGCCACGACGAGGAAGCCACGGCCCGGCGAAGTTGAAGGCAAGGATTACTATTTTCTGTCCACGGAAGATTTCGGCATCATGCGAAACCGTGGCGAGTTTCTGGAACACGCCAAGGTCTTTGGCAATTATTACGGCACGCCGCGCGCGCCCGTCGAGAAGGCGCTGGCGCAGGGCCGTGACGTATTGTTCGATATTGACTGGCAGGGTACACAGCAGCTTGATGAAACCGCGCAGGACGATCTTGTGAAGGTGTTCATCCTGCCGCCTTCAGCGCAGGAACTTGAAAGGCGCCTCGAAAAGCGTGCGCAGGACCCGGCCGAGGTCGTGGCCGAGCGCATGGCAAAGGCGTCAGACGAGATCAGTCATTATCAGGAATATGATTACATCATCATCAATGAGAATATGGACAAGGCCTTTGCCGAGCTTCAGGCAATCCTGCTTGCTGAACGCTTGAAAAGGCGACGGCTCACAGGCTTGTCCAATTTTGTGAAACAGCTTCGCGAGGCACTTTAGCCGGAGGCGGCATGACCAAGGTGGTGATACTGGCGGGCGGGCTGGGCACCCGCATATCTGAGGAAAGCCAGCTTCGCCCGAAGCCCATGATCGAGATCGGGGGGCGCCCGATCCATTGGCACATCATGAAGATCTACACGCATTTCGGGCATACCGATTTCGTGATTTGCCTTGGCTATCGCGGCTACATGATCAAGGAATACTTCGCGAATTATGTGCTCCATTCTTCCTATGTAACCATTGATGCGTCCGGCGATATCACATTCCACCAGAAGCCGAGCGAGCCATGGCGCGTCACTCTTGTGGACACGGGCGCCGAAACGCTGACAGGCGGGCGCATAAAGCGCGTGCGGGACTATCTTGACCCGGACGAGAGCTTCTTCATGACCTATGGTGATGGTGTCGGCGATATCGACATCAACGCGCTTCTTGCGTTCCACAAACAGCATGGGCGGGAAGCGACTCTGACACGCGTTATCCCGCCGGGCCGCTATGGTGCCCTGGAGCTTGAAGGAGACAGGGTTCAGCGTTTCATCGAAAAGCCGCCGGGAGACAATGCCTGGATCAATGGTGGATTTTTCGTGCTGGAGCCTTCCGTACTGGACCGGATCGAGGGCGACAGGACGGCATTCGAAGGGGATCCGCTCGTCGGTCTGGCGCGTGATGGCGAACTCATGAGCTTCCCTCATTCCGGATTCTGGCAACCCATGGATACGCTGCGCGAAAAGAATTATCTCGAAGAGCTTTGGGCGTCCGGCAAGGCGCCGTGGAAGCGTTGGGGGAACTGGCGTGGCTGTTGACGGGCTCGACCCTTCTTTCTGGAGTGGAAAGCGTGTCCTTCTGACCGGGCACACTGGCTTCAAGGGAGGGTGGGCCGCACTTTGGCTCGCGCGCATGGGCGCAAAGGTCACGGGCTTTGCGCTCACACCGGATACAGAGCCAAACCTCTTCGCGCTCGCAGGCGTGGAGGACGCCGTGCGCTCGCATATCGGCGATCTGCGGGATGCAGAGGCTCTGCGAGCCGCAGTTGACGAAGCCGATCCCGAGATCGTCATTCACATGGCTGCACAACCGCTCGTTCGCCGGTCTTATGTGATGCCGGTTGATACATTCGCGATGAATGTCATGGGCACCGTCAATCTGCTGGAAGCGCTGCGGGGCCGAAGCGCGCTTCGCACGGTTCTCGTCGTCACGACCGACAAGGTCTATGAAAATAACGAGGCGAGCATCGCCTTCCGGGAGAGTGATCCGCTTGGCGGCCACGATCCTTATTCCGCATCCAAGGCTGCCGCCGAAATCGTCACGTCTTCCTATGCACGTTCCTTTTTCAATGAAACAGGCGTGCGTGTTGCCACGGCGCGCGGCGGCAATGTGATCGGCGGCGGTGATTTTTCCGAGGACCGTCTCGTGCCGGATATCTGGCGGGCGCTTGCGGCGGGAGAGGCGCCAGTGCTCCGCAATCCTGCGGCCGCCCGTCCCTGGCAGCATGTGCTGGATTGCCTTTGCGGGTATTTCACCTTTGTCCGTGGCCTGCATGACGGGCAGGACTTGCCGACAGCTCTCAATTTCGGGCCACCTCCCGGCGCGAAACCAGTCACGGTTGCGGCGCTTGCCGAAGCGGTGCAATCGGCGCTTGGGGCTGCGCCTTGGAAGCCGGCGAATGAAACCGGTCCTCATGAAATGATGGCACTTGAAATCGACAGCCGAAAGGCGCGTGCCGTGCTCGGCTGGAAGGATCAGCTTGCGGGAGAGCCTTGCATTGAATGGCTCGTGGAATGGTACCGCGCGCTCGGGCAAGGAAAAGATATGCGCGAGATGACACTTCGCCAGATCGCGGCCTTTGAAGCATTGCATCGGAAGGCTGCCTGATGTCGGCGCGCTTCGACCTGTCTCTGAC
>NZ_JBATWS010000010.1:0-6212 GCF_049672805.1 Parvibaculum sp. | reverse complement strand
AGAGAGGTCAATTTCAAGCGACACTGTTAGACGATGCTGGCCGGAACATCTACCTTTCCCTTGGCGAAGGAAATATGGATAATTTCGTCTGCTCCTGAAGACGGGAAGCAGTCGCATGCTCAAAGGCGTCCAGCCAGTCTCTCAATAAACCCTTGTCTTCCTTGGAAAACCGCGCTCGTTCTACGAGATTTCCGAAACTGTCACCGGGGTGGCATCGCTCGTATTCCCGCATCGCATGGGCAATTATCCGGGGTCGTTGTTCTTTGGTAGCGGGGCCGATACCGGCAAGAATCCCGTTGAGACTTATTGTGAGTCGCGATATTGCGGCCTCAACAGTCTTCCCTTCACAATCTTGAGCAACCGCTGAAAGCTCGGTCTGCCCTGCAATCTGTGCCACGCCACGGCCCCGTGCCTCGTCAAACATAGATCAATAATACATCTATTATGACAAAATATGCCTGTGGCATTGTGAGGCAGGGTTCTCACCCTACCCAGTCTTCCCGCCCAGATATTCGGCAAGGACGACAGCCTGATTGTGAGCCTCATCCTTCGAGCCATAGAGAAGTGTTGCCGTTCCGCGCCCAAGAGCATCTCTCAATCGCTGAACTTCCGTAAAATTGTTTTCCAGTTCAGCGCGGAATTTGCGACGGAATTCAGCCCAACGAGCAGGATCGTGTCCAAACCATTCTCGCAAGCTGGTGCTGGGCGCGATTTCCTTGTGCCAAAGCGTCAGCTTTGCTTCTTCCTTGCTGATCCCCCGCGGCCACACGCGATCAACGAGCACGCGCACGCCATCTGCGCGTGATGGTTTTTCGTAGATACGTTTGATCCTGATCTTCACCACGATGAAACCTCGCGGGACGTCGCGGAAATCACATTGATGCGAAGGATTGTACTACAACTCTCATCCGACAAGCGACCGACAGCGGACGGTGCTACCCGACTGCGGGTTCGTAGAGCCGGAAAAAGGCAGAAAGCGTGAAATCAAGATGCTGCTCGATTTCTTCCGGGGTGAGGTCGATTTCCTCACCGCACAATACTTTCATGTGGAAGGGGCCGAGAACGAGCGCGATGAAGGTGCGTGCCGCGCGCATCGGATCATCGATCCTGAGCTTTCCGAGTGCGGATTGCGTGCGGAGATAATCCGTCACGATCTCATGGCCAAACCCCGGACCTGCGCGATAGAAGATGGTGCCTACTTCGGGGAATTGCGGCACTTCAGCAACGATAACGCGGAGCAGCGACATTTTCGGTTGCTGAAGGACGCCCTCCAGAAAGAGCGTCGCTATCTCGCGCAGCGCTTCCGGCGGTTCCTTTCCCTCCAGCGTCTCAAAATCGAGATGGCCGAAGAAATTCTCGCACTCCTCCTCGACCATCGCCTGAAAGAGCCCGGCCTTGCCGCCAAAAAGATCATAAAGCGTTGCGAGTGAGCCACCCGAGACGCCAACAATGTCGTTAAGACTGGTGGCCCCATAGCCCTGACGAAGAAAAACCTGCCGCGCAGCCTCAAGAATAGCCTTCCGCCTTTTCTCCCGGCGGTTTGGTGCGTTTTTTCTTTTCAGCGCCTGCATTCAGCTTTCCCTCCCACGGCCCGACACCCTGCCCGGCTTATTGTGCCGCCTCTTCTGTCGTGTGCTCCAAGCCGCCGCCGCCCAGAACCTTGTAAAGGTTGACGGTATTGCTGACCTGCGCAAGCTGGATACGGATAAGCTCCTGTTGCGCTGCGTAAAGCGAGCGCTGCGCATCAAGCAGGGTCAAGTAGCTGTCAATGCCGCTGCGATAGCGGCGCTCTGCGAGCGCATAGCTTTCTGCCGTCGCCTCGACAAGCGCGCGCTGTGCGGCAACCTGTCCTTCATAGGTGCCCTGCCCCGCCAGCGCATCGGCCACTTCGCGGAACGCTGTCTGGATCGCCCCTTCATAACGGGCAATATGGATTTCGCGCTCCACCTCGGCGGCGCGGAGATTGGCGAGATTTTTCCCGCCTTCAAAGATGGGGATACTGATCTGCGGCATGAAGCTCCATGCGCCTGAGCCCGGCTCGAACAGACCGGAAAGGGAGCTGCTTGCCGTACCGCCTGATGCCGTCAACGCAATGCGCGGGAAAAACGCAGCCCGTGCCGCGCCGATATTCGCATTTGCGCCACGAAGCAGATGCTCCGCCTGCCGAATATCCGGCCTGTTTTCCAGCAGGTCGGAGGGCAGACCCACCGGCAGATCGGCGATGAGGTTCTCGATACCCTGCGCGTCATCAAGCGCTGTTTCATCAATCGGCGCACCTACGAGAAGTGCCAGCGCATTGCGGTCCTGTGCAACCTGGCGAACAAAGGCGTAGCTGTTCACGCGCGCTGTCTCTACGGCTGTCTGTGCCTGCGCCAGTTCGAGCTTAGATGACACACCGCGATCAAAGCTCATCTGGATCAGCTTGTAGGAATCTTCCTGCGCTGCCAGCGTTTCCTCGGTAAGCTTGAGCAGCCTCTGATCCGCCTTGAGCGTCAGATAGGCATTTGCCACTTCGGCAATCAGCGTAATCTGTGCTGCGCGGCGCGCTTCCTCAGTTGCGAAATAGTCCCGCAAGGCCCGCTCGTTGAGGCTCTGCACGCGGCCGAAGAGATCAAGCTCATAGGCTGCCACACTTGCCTGCACGCCATAGCGTGTTCCCGTGACGGGTTGGCCGGTGCCGGAGAGATCGCCCGGAATGCGTTCACGCGCCATGTTTCCTTCGCCGCGAATAGCAGGCAGCAATTCCGCCCGCTGGACGCGGTAAAGGGCGCGGGCACGCTCCACATTCAGCACAGCCTCGCGCAGATCCCGATTATTTTCGAGTGCCTGCTCGATCAGCCCGCGCATCGCGTCGGAAAGGAAAAAGTCCCGCCAGCCAAGCTCTGCCAGATCGACGCCCTTCTCCGCTGCTTCGCCATAGGCAGGACCAGACGGCCAGTTCTGCGGGATGGGCGCGCCCGGGCGCTCATAATCCGGCGCAAGCGTGCAGGCGCCGAGAAGAAGCGAGGCTGCGAAGAGAGGAAGAAACTTTCTCATCACTCAATTTCCGATTCCGGTGCGGCGGCGTTTGACCGGCCCCGCGAGAAAAAGCGCTGCACGACCACGAAGAAGAGCGGCACGAAGAAGATTGCGAGAATTGTCGCCGAGATCATGCCGCCCATGACGCCGATACCAATGGCGTTCTGGCTGCCCGAGCCGGGGCCGGATGCCGTTGCGAGCGGCAACACGCCCAACGTGAATGCAAGCGAGGTCATGACGATGGGGCGAAGGCGCAACTGCGCGGCATGCAGCGTTGCTTCGATAAGTCCCTCACCCTTCAGGTAGAGGTCCTTCGCGAACTCGACAATCAGGATCGCGTTTTTTGCGGCGAGCCCGATGGTGACAAGCAATCCGACCTGAAAATAAACGTCATTCGACAGGCCCGTCAGCGTGGCAGCAAGCACCGCACCGAGCACACCCAGAGGCACGACGAGCATCACCGATACCGGGATCGACCAGCTCTCATAAAGGGCCGCAAGGCAGAGGAAGACAAAGAGGATCGAGATGGCATAAAGGGCCGGTGCCTGCGCGCCTGCCTGACGCTCTTCATAGGAGAGGCCCGTCCACTCGATACCGATGCCTTCGGGAAGCTGCGCCGCGAGCTTTTCCATTTCGGCCATCGCATCGCCGGAACTGACCCCCGGCGCGGCGGCACCTTGAATCTGGCGGGACGAGGAGCCGTTGAAACGCTCCAGCCTCGGCGAGCCATACGTCCAATGCGTTGTTGCAAAGGCGGAGAAAGGCACCATCTCGCCATTCGCATTGCGCACATGCAGCTTGAAAACATCCTCTGGCAACATGCGGTAAGGCGCATCCGCCTGCAGATAGACTTTCTTTACGCGGCCCTGATCGATGAAATCATTCACATAGGTCGAGCCCCAGGCAGCCGCGAGCGTGGCATTGATATCGGCAAGCGAGAGGCCCAGCGAAGCCGCCTTCTCCTTATCGACATTCACGCGGAACTCCGGCGTGTCATCAAGGCCATTTGGACGCACACCCATCAATTTCGGATTTTGCGCTGCCATGCCGAGAAGCTGGTTGCGTGCCTGAATGAGCTTTTCATGGCCAAGCCCCGCCCGGTCGATGAGCTGCAGGTCAAAGCCCGATGCAATGCCCAGTTCCGAAATCGCTGGCGGGATGATGGCAAAGGCCATCGCATCCTTCATGGAGGCAAAGAACCCCATGGCGCGCTGCATGATGCTGAAGGCACTTGTCTCGTCCGTCCCGCGCTCATCAAACGGGCGCAGATTGATGAAGGCCATGGCGGAATTCTGTCCGGCACCGGCAAAATTGAAGCCGACCACCGAGAACATGCCCGCGACGGAGTCCTTTTCGTGCTCCAGGAAATAATCTTCAACGAGCTTCATGGATTCACGCGTGCGCTCGGCCGTGGCACCGGAAGGTGCCATCACCAGAGCCAGCATGAAGCCCTGATCTTCATCCGGCAGGAAGGAGGTCGGCATGCGCAGGAAGAGAAGGCCGAGCACGGCAACGATGGCCACATAGATCGTCATGTAGCGAACCGGTCCTGCAAGAAAGCGTTTCACGCCCTTTTCATAGGAGCGTGTGCCGCGACCGAACATGCGGTTGAACCAGCCGAAAAAGCCGCGCTTCTCCCCGCCATGGTTTGTGCCGGGTTTCAACAGCGTCGCGCAGAGAGCCGGGGTGAGGACAAGCGCCACGATTACGGAGAGCACCATCGCCGAAACGATGGTCAAAGAGAACTGCCGGTAGATCGCGCCCGTGGAGCCGGGGAAGAACGCCATGGGAATGAGCACGGCACTCAGCACCACGCCGATGCCGACCAGCGCGCCGGTGATTTGCCCCATGGATTTTCGCGTGGCTTCCTTTGGTGACAAGCCTTCTTCGCTCATCACGCGCTCGACATTTTCGACCACGACGATGGCGTCGTCCACGAGCAGGCCGATGGCGAGTACCATGCCGAACATGGTGAGCGTGTTGATGGTAAAGCCGAAGGCCGCGAGGATGCCGAATGTACCGAGCAGCACGACCGGCACCGCAATGGCCGGGATGAAGGTAGCACGGACATTTTGCAGGAAGAGATACATCACGAGGATGACGAGAACGATCGCTTCGACAAGCGTCTTGATCACCTCGTTGATCGACAGGCGCACGAAGGGCGTCGTGTCATAGGGAATAACAGCCTTGAGACCTTCGGGGAAGAAGGGCTCCAGTTCCGCAAGCCTTTTCCGCACGCCATCTGCGGTGTCCAGTGCATTGGCACCCACGGCGAGCCGGATCGCGATACCGGAAGACGGCGCCCCGTTATAGCGACCGATCGTCTGGTAATTTTCCGCACCGATCTCTACGCGCGCCACATCCTTGAGACGCACTTGCGAGCCATCTTCATTCACGCGCAGCAATATGTTCTGGAACTGCTCCGGCGTTTCGAGGCGCGACTGCGCGGTGACCGTTGCATTGAGCTGCTGACCTTCCACCGCGGGCCGCGCGCCAAGCTGACCTGCCGAGACTTCGGCGTTCTGCGCGCGCACAGCGGCGATAATGTCTTCGACCGACATGCGGAAGCTTTGCATCTTCTGCGGGTCGATCCAGATGCGCATTGCATGCTGCGGGCCGAAAAGCTGCACCTCGCCAACGCCGTTCACGCGGCTCAGCGGGTCCTGAATATGCGACGCCACATAGTCGGCAATTTCGGTTTCGTCGAGGCGGCCATCTTCCGAGATAAAGGCAACGACGAGCAGGAAGCTCTCTGCAGATTTCGCAACCGTAACGCCCTGTTGCTGCACTTCCTGCGGCAGCAGAGGCAAGGCCGCCTGCAACTTGTTCTGGACCTGCACCTGCGCAATGTCGGGATTGGCTTCCGGTTCGAAGGTGAGCGTCACGCTGGCCGTGCCCGATGAGTCACTGGTCGAGGACATGTAACGCAAATGGTCGATGCCGCTCATGCGCTGCTCGATCACCTGCGTGACTGCATTCTCGACCGTGCGCGCAGATGCGCCGGGATAAACCGCCGTCACCGTCACGGAGGGTGGTGCAATCGCCGGATATTGCTCAACGGGAAGCTGCGTGATCGACAGCAGCCCCGCCAGCATGATGGTGATTGCGATGACCCAGGCGAAAACGGGCCGATCAATGAAGAAACTCGCCATGATGCGTAATGCCTTGTTTGAACCGGGTCCGGTCTTGCGGCC
>NZ_JBATWS010000009.1:0-4212 GCF_049672805.1 Parvibaculum sp. | reverse complement strand
AAGTCCCGCCGCCCAGGGGGCGGTGCTTTCCTCGACATGGGCCTGAAGCTCAATCAGCAGGGCAGAAAGCGCCGCATGGTCCTCATCAAGAGCAGATACGACCAGGGAGCGGTCCTTCGTGCCCGCTGCTTCCTCAAGGCGCGCCTTGAGGCTCTTATCCTGGACAAGCCTTACGGCATCGGCAAAGAGCGCCCGCATTTCGGCATTGTCCGTCACGCGCACCTCCGCCGCGCGTTCATATTCCTGCGCTGTCAGGTAGAGCATCATGCTCATGATGCTGATGCTGCCGGTGGAATATTCCGCATTCAGACGGGGCGCGATTTCCGTCAGCATGGTCCCGAAAAAACCGCGCATGACGATGGGCAGGTCGGGTTTCATCGCCGCGCCTCCTTTGAAAGTTCGGCCAGACGGCTCGCCAGCACACGGTTATGCACATCGGTGCAATACCAACTCGGCATGGCGAGGATCGGGTCGGTGCTTGCCCCGCTCTGATATTCCTTGCCGGAAGAAATCCAGATCGCGAGCCCCTTCAGCGAATTGAAAACTTCCCACCAGCGAAGGGCCACGGGATCAATCTTGAGCCCGCTGGACTCTTCCCAGAGCGCGAACGCCTCTTCTCGCGGAATCATGCGGCCGGGCTTATCCGGATGCTCGAATGCCCAAAGCGGGTCTGCCGCCCAGGCGATGTCTTCCAGCGGATCACCGAGATGAGCCATTTCCCAGTCGAGGATCGCACGGATGTCGCCCGCCTCGTCATGCAGAAAATTGCCGCTGCGATAATCGCCATGAACCACCGAAATCTTCTGTGCCGGTGGCGGCGGATTGCGCCGTAACCAGCGAATGGCCGCGCGGGCGACGGGCTGGGGAACAAGCTCATCCTCATCGATGACCTTTTCCCATTTGTCGAGTTCGATGCGCCAGCATTCATCGGGCGCAGGCAATTCTATGCCCGTTTCAAAGCCGATGGCTTCCGGGTCGGCGGCTGCAATCTTGCCGAGATGGAACCAGAACTGCTTGCCGATCTTCTCTGCATGTTCTCCATAGGGATCGAGCCTGAAGGGAGAGCCTGCAACGCAGTTTTCGATCTGCTCCATGATGATGAAAGGACGGTCGAGCCACTTCACATCCGTTTCAATGTAAAGCGGCTCAGGCACGGGAAGCCCCGTCGGGTGGAAGGCGCGATAGGCATTGAACTCGATATCGCGCTCCGTCTCGATCAGGCTTGATACCGGGTCGCGGCGGAGAATGAGCGGGCGCCGCACGGGGCGACCACTCTCTTTCCAGGTTGCAACAAACCGATATGTCTCGCGGCTCGCACCGCCGGGGATACGCGACACCCCGGTAATTTCGATATCCGAGGCAGCCGGAATCCGGTGCGCCAGATAGGCGGCAAGACGGGAAGAAATATCCTCCATGTCAGTCGTCCTATTTCGCAGAATCAAGAACGTCTTTGAAGCCCGAAGGCGCATGGGGCCCGATGATGAGCTGTTCGAGAATACCCCGCCCTTCCCGCTTCGATCCGTCAGGAAGCGTCATCACCGCATCGCTCAATGCCTGAATATGGAGATAGGGCGGCGCGTAAGTCTTGATGTCGGCCAGCCTGAATTCTTCATAGCCAAGCGCGTTGTCACCGCGATGCGCACCGTGGTTCCACTCCGGGTGGCTGTAGCCGATACCCATCATGTAAAAATTGAAACGCGGCGTGAGATCGATCTGCGTCTTCGCTCCCTTGCGATCCTCAAAGAAGATCGAGCAGGACTTCGCATGGCGCGAGCCGGAATGGTAAGCGATCTCGTAGCTGACACGGTCCATTTCCTGCGACTTCGCATCCGCACCGAGCGGGCATACCACGCCCGACAGGTTCCACGGCTCGCCGTGCTCGTCATCATTCACATGGAAGAGAGAAATGCGGTCGTCGAAATTGAGCGGCGCCCAGAGCCAGAAGAATTGAAACTCCATCGGCGGCACATGCGGCTGCGGGTCCGCTGCACCAATCGGGCGCACACCCCATGAGCGATCGCGCGTGCCAAGGAAATCATCGGCCTTCACGTCGATGCGTTTGCCCTTGACCTCGATCCAGCCTTCCCAGGTACCGTTCTGCGTCATGCGCGTCACGTCCATCAGGGTGCGCGGACCGTTGCGGCGCGTGAAGCGCGGCTCCTTGAGCGCGGGCGCGCGGCCGGTGAAGGTCAGGTCCGCCTTGATGCCATATTCATTGTCGGCGACGCGGACGCGGAGCGAATGAAGCGGCTCCACGATATCGACAGAGACGGGGCCGACATGCGTGTCCATGCGCTCCGAGTTCAGAAAGCGCGAGGCGTGAAGATTGTGCTGCACACCATCGACGATGACGCTGAAGGCGGCGTCCATGATGTTGACATGCGGATAGACGCCGAGCGCGGCGGCAAAGAAGACGTCGCCCGAACGCGTGTAGCCGTTGAAGAAGTAGCGGTCGTAGAAGTTACGGTCGGTGCCCGAAAACGCGATCGGCTCCGGCATCTGGTGAATCGGATAGTCGTCGGCCTTGGTGAGCATTCCTGTTCCTCCCCGTTCCGGCTTGTTGCCGCCGGATACGTGTTTTTTGTTCCGATGGCGCAACAATGACCGCGCGGCATCGCAGGGTCAACGAAGCGCGCCCCGGGGCAGGATAACTGACGTAGCGGCAGCCAAGTCTCAGATTTCCACCATGTCGAAATCTTCCTTGGGCGTGCCGCAATCGGGGCAGACCCAGTCGTCCGGCACATCCTCCCAGCGCGTGCCGGGCGCGATGCCATCATCCGGCCAGCCCTCCGCCTCGTCGTAGATGAACCCGCAGGTCGCGCATTGCCATTTCCTGTTGGCCTCGGCCATCGGACCCTCCTCTCGCGCGTGCATGTCGGAAGAGCCTAGCGCAACGCTACGTTATTTGCAGGACCGCACCTTGTTATTCCTCCCCATAAGATTAATATGACCGGAAACTCCGTGCCGGTCAGTCCGGCAACTGCAGAGAGAGGGAGGACGGCATGCGCATCTTCATCACAGGCGCGTCGGGATTCGTGGGCGGTGCGGCGGCGAAAAAGCTGAGCGGCACGCATGAGGTGCTGGCCCTGTCGCGCTCCGAGAAATCGGATGCGGCGATCCGCGCCGCGGGCGCAACGCCCGTTCGCGGCGATCTGGGCAACGTTACCGCCGCCATGCTGAAAGACGTCGACGCCATCGTGCATTGCGCGGCGAAGGTCGAGACCTGGGGCCGGATGAAGGATTTCTGGGCGATCAACGTGACGGGGACGGAGCGCCTGCTGAAAGCGGCGCGCGAGGCGGGCGTGAAACGCTTCGTCCATATCGGCACCGAGGCTGCGCTCTTCTACGGCCAGTCGATGGACGATCTCGACGAGACGGCGCCGATGGCCTTCGACTCGCCCCTGCCCTATCCGCGCACCAAGGCGCATGCCGAGAAGGCCGTGCGCGCGGCGAACGGAAACGGTTTGACGACGATCGTACTCAGGCCCCGCTTCATCTGGGGCCCCGGCGACCAGACGCTGCTCCCGGCGCTGAAGGAGATGGTGGACACAGGCCGTTTCGCCTGGATCGGCGGCGGGCGCGCCGTGACCGACACGGCGCATATCTACAACGTGGTGCACGCCATCGAGCTTGCGCTCGAAAAGGGCAATGGCGGCGAAGCCTATTTCATCACCGACGGCGGCACCCCCATTTCGTTCAAGGAAATGATGACGAAGATGGCCGCCACGGCGGGCTTTTCCCTCCCCGACCGGAACATGCCGGGCTGGCTCGCGCGCGGCGCAGCGAAGATCATGGACCGGATCTGGAAGCTCACCTTGCGCCGGACGCCGCCGCCGCTCGACCCGCATACGGCATCGCTGATGTCACGCAATTGCACGCTGAAGATCGACAAGGCGAGACGAGAGCTGGGCTACGAGCCTGTCATCACCCGCGAGGCAGGACTGGCGGAGTTGCAGCGGGCAGGCTGACGGCGTTCCGCCGCATTGCATTCGCCTGTTCTTTGCCCGAAGCTCCGTTCACCCAGCGGGAGACGAAACATGCGCATCTGGATCGTGATCGGTGCCGTAAGCGGCTTTCTTTCCGTGGCGCTCGGCGCCTTCGCGGCGCACGGGCTGCAGGCGCGCGTGGGCCCGGCGGAACTCGCCGTCTTCGAAACCGGCGCGCGCTACCAGATGTATCACGCGCTCGCCCTTCTCGCGGTCGCCTTCGTGG
>NZ_JBATWS010000008.1:0-14764 GCF_049672805.1 Parvibaculum sp. | reverse complement strand
AGCCGACATTGAGCGGGCGCTTCAGCATGTCGTCCGACACATTGAGCGGCTTTGCCTTTTCGCGCACAAGCTTGAGGAAGCGCACGGCATCAAGCTCCTCCTCGCCACGCGCCTTGCGCTGCGCGTTGAGCGCGGTCTTGAGGAAGGTCATGGTGGTAACGCCCGGAATCTCCAGCGGATACTGGAAGGCGAGGAACACCCCTGCCGCTGCGCGCTCATCTACATTCATCTCAAGCAGGTTCTGTCCCTTGAAGAGAATGGAGCCTTCCGTCACCTCATAGCCGTCGCGGCCCGCAAGCACATAGGAAAGAGTGGACTTGCCGGAGCCGTTCGGCCCCATGATGGCGTGGACTTCGCCTGCACGGATATGAAGGTCGATCCCGTTGAGGATCTGCTTTCCTTCGACTTTCGCATGCAGGTTCTTGATTTCGAGCATCTGAACTTCTTTCACTGAACTTCGATCTGGCGGCCTTAGCCGACGCTTCCTTCGAGACTGATACTGACGAGCTTCTGCGCCTCAACGGCAAACTCCATCGGCAGCTGCTGCAACACATCCCGGCAAAAGCCGTTCACGATGAGGGCTACCGCCTCTTCCTCGCCGATACCGCGCTGCCGGCAATAGAAAAGCTGGTCGTCGCTGATCTTCGACGTTGTGGCTTCATGCTCCAGAATGGCGGTCGGGTTTTTCGTTTCGATATAGGGAACGGTATGCGCCGCGCAGTCATGGCCGATGAGCAGGCTGTCGCATTGCGTGAAGTTGCGTACATTCTCTGCCTTGCGGTGAACGCTCACCAACCCGCGATAGGTATTGGAGGACTTGCCCGCCGAAATACCCTTGGAAATGATACGGCTCGTCGTGTTGCGGCCGAGATGGATCATCTTCGTGCCGCTATCGACCTGCTGGTGGCCATTCGAAATCGCGATGGAATAAAACTCGCCGACCGAGTTGTCGCCGCGCAGGATGCAGCTCGGATACTTCCATGTGATCGCAGAACCGGTTTCGACCTGCGTCCAGGAAATCTTCGAGTTCCTGCCGCGGCAATCGCCACGCTTCGTCACGAAATTATAGACACCGCCCTTGCCATCTTCATCGCCGGGGAACCAGTTCTGGACGGTGGAATATTTGATCTCGGCGTCATCCATGACGACGAGTTCCACCACCGCCGCGTGAAGCTGGTTCTCATCGCGCTGAGGCGCGGTGCAGCCTTCGAGATAGCTCACATAGGAGCCCTTCTCGGCAATGATCAGCGTGCGCTCGAACTGGCCTGTCTGCGCTTCATTGATGCGGAAATAGGTCGAAAGCTCCATCGGGCAGCGAACACCCTCCGGGATATAGACAAACGACCCTTCCGAAAAGACGGCAGAGTTCAGCGTCGCGTAAAAATTATCCGTGGTCGGCACAACCGATCCCAGATATTTCCGCACGAGATCAGGATGGTTCTTCACCGCCTCGGACATGGGGCAGAAGATCACGCCCACTTCTGCAAGCTTTTCTTTAAAGGTCGTGACGACGGAGACGCTGTCGAACACGGCATCCACGGCCACGCCCGCAAGCATCTTCTGTTCGGTCAGCGGAATGCCGAGCTTCTCGTAGGTCTCGAGCAGCTTCGGGTCCACTTCATCGAGGCTCTTGGGGCGGACTTTCTGCTTCGGCGCCGCATAGTAATAGGCGTCCTGAAAATCGATGGGCGGATAGGAAACCTTCGCCCATGTCGGCTCCGTCATGGTGAGCCAGCGGCGGAAGGCATCCAGACGCCATTCCAGCAGCCATTCAGGCTCTTCTTTCTTCGCGGAGATGAAACGAACCGTCTCCTCCGTCAGACCCAGCGGGGCCTTCTCGGATTCAATGTCCGTGAAGAAGCCGTATTTGTACTTCTCCACTTCATTGACGGTTTTGATTGTCTCCCGTACGGCAGCCATATCAACTCTCCACAGATGCGAGCGGCTGCGACGCGCCCGCATTTCCACTCATATTCATTCCAGCGCCAATACCCGCTTTCGCCCGCGCGCGCTCATAAGCGCGCAGCCAGCTCTTCACAAAGGCATCGACATCTTCGGGCTTGCTCGTCCATCCGAAGCTGACACGAACAGCCGCCCTCGCCAGATCAGGAGACACACCCATCGCATCCAGCACCCGCGGACGCCCGACCTTGCCTGATGAGCAGGCGGCACCGGCGCTCACTGCAATACCGTCGAGATCAAGCGCCATGAGCAGTGTTTCAGCATCAAGCTCCGGTGCCGCGATGTAACTCGTATTGGGCAGACGCTCCGCGCCACTGCCGAGGAAAATCGCGTCCGGTGCATGGGAGGCAATCTTCGCTTCCATCTCGTCGCGGAGAAGATGAAGCGTGGCAAAAGTTTCAAGCTCGTCGAGCGCTACACGGGCAGCCGCACCGAAGCCTGCAATGCCCACCAAGTTTTCGCTGCCCGCGCGGCGGCGCGCTTCCTGACCGCCGCCAACAGCAAGCGCCGCGAAAGGCAGGCCATCGCGCAGGATGAGCGCCCCCACGCCCATCGGCGCGCCGATCTTGTGCCCGCCCAGCAGCATCATATCCGCGCCGAGGGCCGCGAAATCGAGCGGCATCTTGCCTGCTGCCTGCACCGCATCGCAGAGAAACAGTGCGCCCGCCTCATGCGCAATCCCGACTGCCTCTGCCACGGGCTGAATGACGCCCGTTTCATTATTGGCGAGCATCAGCGCCACAAGGGCCTTGCCCGGCCGTGCGGCGAGAAGCGCGCGCAGGGCAGCAAGGTCCGCGCGGCCTTCACCATCCACCGGCAGAATGTCGAGCGGCAGGCCGGTTGCCGTCGCAGAGGCGAGCACCGCCTCATGCTCCACGGCGGAAACAATCAGGCGCGTCACTCCCTGCGCCGCGCCTGCTGCGTGAAAGGCCGTGCGGGCTGCTTCCGTGCCGCCGCTGGTGAAGATCACTTCGGCGGGCTTTGCACCTGCAAGACGCGCGACCTCTGCCCGCGCTTTTTCGACGATGGCGCGCGCAGCCCTGCCCTCGGCGTGAACCGAAGAGGGATTGCCCGGAACCTCCATCGCAGCCAGAGCCGCCGCCCGCGCTTCAGGGCGCAGCGTCGTGGTCGCGTTGTGGTCCATATAGACGCGCTTCGCCGTCATCTTTCCTGTGCCTGCCTTTTCGCCCGACGCTCAGTCCGCGGCGATGGCCGGAGCCTTGCGGCCCGTGTCGAAAGTCTCGCGCCCGGCAAGGCGGCCACTGATGACATCGCCAAGCGAAACCGAGCCGAGATAAAGCTGAATGTGGTGGCTGAGCCCTTCCCACAGATCATGCGTGATGCAGCGCCCGGACGACGGCATGCACCCTTTGGGCGATCCGAGTTCGCAGCGCGTCGCCTTGATCGGTTCGTCAACGGCGAGGATCACGTCGGAAATACGGATTTCATCCGCCTGCCGCGAGAGCAGGTAGCCGCCCCCCGGCCCGCGCACGCTTTTTACCAGATTGCCGCGCCGGAGCTTTGCAAAAAGCTGCTCGAGGTAAGACAGGGAGATTTCCTGCCGTTCGGCGATTTCGGCCAGCGCCACGGGATTGCCGCTGGAATGGCGCGCCAGATCGGCCATGGCCATGACGGCATAGCGCCCTTTCGTGGTGAGCTTCACGGGCCAACTCCTCTTTGGACGAGGCGAAGCGGCCAAAAGCTTGCACAACCAGCCGTCGCCTGTGTTAAGAACGTGCGCCCCGCCGCCAATCGCCGCTTCTTTGCCCTTTCGGGGTGAAAAATGGCCTGAGGCGCTCCAGGGCTCTCGCCGGAGGACGTAAAATCTCCGAGCGCTGCAGTCAACTACTTAACACCTATTGGCGGATTTTCCAGAGGAAACAGCAGATTTTGGCCATAAATTACCCGATACACGGGGTAGGAGACCGCCTGAATCCGCGAATCCGCATGAGCGAGACAGACCCGAGACATGCCTGAAGTCATTTTCAACGGTCCGGCCGGCCGTATCGAAGGCCGTTATCACCACACAAAGGCGCCGAACGCGCCGGTGGCGCTGGTTCTTCATCCGCATCCGCAGTTTGGCGGAACGATGAACAATCCCGTCACCTATGCGCTGTTCCAGGCCTTTGTGCAGCGCGGCTTTTCGGTGCTCCGGTTCAATTTCCGGGGCGTTGGCCGCAGCCAGGGCAGTTTTGATGCAGGCATTGGCGAACTTTCCGACGCCGCCGCGGCGCTGGACTGGCTCCAGTCGCAGAACCCGGATGCATCGCAATGCTGGATCGGCGGCTTTTCCTTCGGTGCATGGATCGCCATGCAGGTGCTGATGCGCCGCCCGGAGATCGAAGGCTTCATCTCGGTCGCGCCGCCCGCCAATATGTATGACTTTTCCTTCCTCGCGCCCTGCCCCTCCTCCGGCATCATCATCAATGGCGGGATCGATCAGGTCGCGCCGCAGGCAGATGTGCTGAAGCTGGTCGAGCGGCTGAAGACGCAGAAGGGCATCACCATCGAACATGCGACGGTGGAAGGCGCCAACCACTTCTTCGAGAACAAGCTGGAGCCGCTGCTCAACACGGTCGGCGCCTATCTCGACAAGCGCCTCGCTGCTGCGCCCGAAAAGGGCTGAGGCTCAGGACGCTGGCCAGGTTCGGTCTGCTTGATGTCTGAGTGGGGCCAGCACCCTTCCCCATTACCATCCCGGCTTGTCCGGGTCATCCACGTCTTTCTTTTCGACTTTTCCGTGCTGCAAAGACGTGGATGGCCCGCATGAAGCGGCCATGACGATACGAGGGGTTGCAAGCACACCCTTCAGTGATCTTTCCCTCTCGCATCACGCGGTCTATTCTCACCCCGCAGAACATAAAGCCACGGGATGGAAGCCATGAGCGACGCTGTCGGACCCGGCGATCTCGTTCTTTGCGTCAATGCCGCGCCAAACCATGTGACGGGCAGACCCGTGCCGCTGCAGGCGGGCGAAACCTATGTCGTCTTCGCTGTGATGGAATTTGCCTGCCCCTGCGGCCGCTCCGACGCGCTGCTCGATGTCGGCGTGGACTTCGCCTGGTGCCAATCCCGCTTCCGCCTTCTTCCCAAACCCAAGATGGAGCAAAAGCCCCGCGCCGCTTCGAAGCCGAAGGAGACGGAGAAGGTTTGAGGGCGTAGCACGCTGCTCTCATCACGAGCGGAGCAGATCGGAGAGATCGACCAGTTCTATCCCTCCAACACCTTCCCTGCCCTGTGCAACTGCCCGCCCGGCATGGGTTCCGGCACGCCGGTTGTGCCCGGCAGGCTGAGGGGCAGGTCGCGTAGCGAGCGGACGGCGAGGTAGGCGAAGGCTTCGGCTTCGATGTCATCACCGCGCCAGCCGAGATCTTCCGCAGGCAGAACACCGCCCTGGAGGCGGCGGCTCAGCATCGACATCATTACCGGATTGTGCCGCCCGCCGCCGCAGATGATGAAGCGGGACGGCACGCCGGGCACATGCGCCAGACCTCGCGCAATCGCTTCCACCGTGAAGGCGGTGAGTGTGGCTGCGCCATCCGGTGCCATCAGATGCTTCACGGCATCGGAGGAGAAGGAAAAGCGGTCGAGCGATTTCGGTGGCGGCGCGTCGAAGAAAGCGTGGCTCATCAGCGCTTCGAGCACATCCATATCGACCTCACCCGCCGCCGCCAGCGCGCCGTCGCGATCTACGGGTTCGCCGGTATGCGCAAGCGCCCAGTCATCGATCAGCGCATTGCCCGGCCCCGTATCGAAGGCGAGAAGCGATCCATCCGCGCCGAGCCAGGTGATGTTGCTCACGCCGCCAATATTGATGAGCGCCACCGGCTCAACGATGCCCGCACTGCGGGCGAGCGCCTGATGGTAGAGCGGGACGAGCGGCGCACCCTGCCCGCCCGCGGCCACATCGGCGCTGCGAAAATCATTCACCACATCAATGCCGGTCAGCCGTGCCAGCACATCGCCAAGGCCGATCTGCACGGTGCGGCGGCGCGCGGGCTGATGCAGCACGGTCTGGCCGTGAAAGCCGATCACGGCAATATCGGCGGGTTTGAGCCTTTCCTGTGACAGCAGTTCACGCACGGCAACGGCGTTCGCAAGGGTGAAATGCCGCTCTGCCTCGGCGATTTCCTCCGGCATGGGCGTGTCCGGTTCCCAGTCCTTTGCCGCCTCCAGCGCCAGCGCGAGAATGCGCCGTTCTTCCGGCTTGTAAGGGATCGAGACCGACGGGCCGGGACGCACCATGCCTTCGCCATCCGTTTCCACGATGGCCGCATCTATGCCGTCAAGCGACGTGCCGCTCATCAGTCCCAAAGCTCTGATCATCGGGCTTTTGTCCATTTTGTCCCCGCGACAAGCCGTGATACACCAGCCGCGCATTCCAGCCTATTCGAAACGCCGAGCCGAAACGATGTCCAGCTACAAGTCCGATTTTCTGCGCGAACTCGAAATACGCGGCTTTATCCACCAGACCTCCGATGCGGCGGCGCTGGACGAGATTGCCGCGACACGCGTTCTGACCGCTTATATCGGCTATGACTGCACCGCGCCGAGCCTTCATGTCGGCCATCTCATGCAGATCATGATGCTGCGCTGGCTGCAAAAGACTGGCGGCAAACCCATCGCGCTTATGGGGGGCGGCACGACGCGCATTGGCGATCCGAGCTTCCGCGACGAGGCGCGCCCGCTCCTCACCGACGAGCAGATCGACTCGAACCTTGCCGGCATCAAGGCCGTGTTCTCGAAGTTCCTCACCTTTGGCGAGGGCAAGAACGACGCCGTGATGGTGAACAATCGCGACTGGCTGGACGAACTCAAATATATCGACTTCCTGCGCGACTATGGCCGCCATTTCTCCGTCAACCGGATGCTCTCCTTTGACAGTGTGAAAATGCGGCTGGAGCGCGAACAGAACCTGTCCTTCCTCGAATTCAACTACATGATCCTGCAGGCCTACGACTTCGTGGAACTGAACAGGAAATATGGCTGCGAATTGCAGATGGGCGGTTCGGACCAGTGGGGCAATATCGTCAACGGGATCGAACTGGCGCGGCGCACTTCCGGCGCGCAGGTCTTCGGCCTGACGAGTCCTCTCCTCACCACATCCTCCGGCGCGAAGATGGGCAAGACCGCATCCGGCGCCGTCTGGCTCAATGCCGATATGCTGTCGCCTTATGACTACTGGCAGTATTGGCGGAACGTCGAGGACGCAGACATCACCCGCTTCCTCAAGCTCTTCACCGAGCTTTCACTTGATGAGATCGAGCGGCTCGGAAAGCTGGGCGGTGCGGAAATCAACGAAGCGAAAAAGGTGCTCGCGACTGAGGCCACCGCCATGGTGCATGGTCGCGCGGAAGCCGAGAAGGCAGCCGAAGCCGCCCGCGCCGCTTTCGAGGAAGGTGCGATCAGCGCCGATCTTCCCACTGTCGAGACGGATCAGCTTGGGGGCGGACTTGGCGTTCTCAGCGCGCTGGTGCAGGCCGGGCTTTGCGCCTCAACCAGCGATGCACGACGCCAGATCAAGGGCGGCGCGGTCCGCGTCAACGATCAGCAGATCAGCGATGAGAAAATGGTGCTGACCCCCGCCAACCTCACCAGCGAAGGCGTCGTGAAGCTTTCGCTCGGCAAGAAGAAGCATGTGCTTCTGAAGCCGAAGGGCTGAGCTGAAACAGTCCACGCTGCTTTCGTCATGGCCTGGCTTGTCCGGGCCATGACGGTGGTTTTCAACGGCGAGGCAAAAAATCTGGCCCTCCCGTTGCCGAGAGGGCCAGGCCCTGAACGCTCCCTATTTCTTTCTTCTTTTCTTCTTTCTTCTTGTCGTTCGCGTTCCGCGGCTATTGGCTGCCGCTTTCGATGCTGCATTTTGCGATAAGACGCTTCTGGGAACATAATATATACGGAGTATCACTCCGCAATACCCAAATTAAGTGAAATGTTAGTTTTGCACTGCGGCAGGCGGTTCTGGCGGTGCAATACGAGGTTCCAGCGCCTCTTCCTCCGCGCTCCCGGATTCCGGCGAAGTCCCGCTTTTCTGCGGATTTTCTGTCGGCGCAGCGCCCTCGGGCGGCAAGGTGGAGCCGAATTCGAAAATGCGGCGCAGAAAGCCCGGCGCGATAGCTGACAGCGGGTTCACCACCACCGAGGGATCGTCTGTCTTTCCCCGCACGCCATAGGTGATGGCGAACACGCCCTCCCCTTCGCGCCCCACGATCAGCGGTCCGAGAACGGGCACCTGGCCGAGGAAAGAGTTGATCGTGTAGGCGGGCACCAGCGTGCCCTCCAGATCGATCAGATCTTCGGCGCGGTCGATCTGACCCGATGCTGTGAGGCCGATGGCAGGGCCGGACATGCGCGCTTCCTTCATGTGAATGCGCGCCTCGGTGAAGGCGAAAGGCAATTCCAGCCGTTCGAAGAAAATGCCGTCGCCGCGCATCGTATCACCGATGCCGGTTAGCGAGCCGAGTGTCAGGATGTTGGCAAGCACGGGCGCATCAACGATGCGGAACTTGTCCATGGTGAGTACGCCGGAGAGCGGCGATCCGGGCGTGCTGTCATCGTAAGCGCCGTTCAGTCTGAACGTGCCGCCGCGCACACTGCGCGTGAAATCGAGCGTGCGCAGGATTTCGCCTGCGTTCATCGACGAGCCGGTGAGCTGTCTCTTGCCGGTGGCGTCCGGCGCAATGATCAGGGAGAGCGTGGTGCCATCCTCACCCTTGCCGGCCACATCCAGCGACCAGAGACGCCCTTCCACCTGCACCATGCGCACAACGACATCGCTGAAGGAAGTGTCGTTGTGCCCGATCGCATTATCAATCTCGGCAATGAGGCTCATGCGCCGGACGGGATCATTCACCCGCTCTGTGGTCAGCAGCGGCTCAGGCTCCTGTGCAGCCCCCACCTTCTCATCCTCGCTTCTCAAAAAAAGAGCGCTCAGCACACCGCGCGCATCGAAGCGGTGGCCTTTTACTTCCATACGAAGGGCGGCATCTTCGGATGGGCCTGCGCGGAAGCTGAAATCATTTGCCGCGCCCAGTTTGACCACAGGCATGTTCGCGGTGACGAGCCGCCCGTCATGGCTGAGCGCAAAGCTGCCCTGCGTATCTATCTCGTCGCCTGCAAGCACAAAGTCTGAAATGCGATAGCCACCGGCTTCCATCAGTTCGAGATCGAAAGTCACACTGGCGGGCACACCTGCGGGTTTTTCCCACCCGGCTTCCTCGAACTTCGTAATGCCGCGTGTCAGATCAGCCTTGATGTTGCCCCGGTTCACACTACGCCCGTCGCCTTTCAATGTCGCATCAACGGTCACGACACCTGCAATGAAGGAGTCGAGCTTGAGGCCAAGTGCCGTGCGACCATCCTCATCAAGGTCACCGCGCAGCCTGTAGAGGGAGCGCGGAGAGATGTCGCGGTTGAAGTTCTCGCGCCATTCGAGATCAAGCGCTGCCGCATGATTGATGACAATCGGCCCGCTCACCGAAAGGCCGGAGCGATCCACCGCCAGGTCGAGCGTGCCTGCGGTAACAGAAAGGTCCTTTTGAATCTCGGGAAGAACGACATTCTCCGTATGCGCCTTGCCGGAGAAATCCACCTCACCCATCTGCACGTTTTTAACGAGGGGAAGAGAGAGCTTTCCTTCAAGGCGGCCCGTGCCACCGACGCTCAAAGGATCAAGACCGAAATCGCTGATGAAGCCAAGCGGCTCACGGTCGAGCACGCTCAATATGTCAGACATGGCGCCCGAAACGGCAAAGGCTATGTATCCCGGCGCGCCCTTTGTCGTCATTCCATCGACATAGAAATGGCCGTCGCTCACTGCGATATCGCCCTGCCCCCGCTGGCGGATGGTGGCGGATGTCACCCAGGCATCGAAGCGATTACCTTCGACGAGACCGCGCGCCACGAGATTTTCCATCGGCGGCAGATCGCCGAGATAGTGCATCGTCTGGCCCTTGGCCGTGAATTCGAAGCGCAGATTTTCCTTCGGGATCGGCATGCGGGCATCGATATCGGCGATCATGCCTGCCGGAAAATCGATGTTGAACGACCCGCCTTCAAGCGTGCCACCGGACAGGTTCTTCTCCACCCATTCACGCGCACCTTTCGCAAGTCCGAAAGGCCATATCGCCTTGAATGCGTCGAAAGGCATCGGCTCGATCTCGCCTGTCACCGCGACGGCGGGAGAGCGTTCAGCCTCAGCAAGCCGCCCCGAAAGGCGAATGCCGCCGCCAGCCGTGCCGACATAAAGTTCATTTATATCGGCGCTCATCGCATCGAAATCGAGAGCAGCGGCAAGATTGATGAGATCCACATCGACCGGTCCGGCAAAGAAGCCCGGCACTTCGGTATGGATATCCTCCGCGCGCAGATCAACTCTGGCGCGGGCGATATTCAGCCCATTGCCCACTTCATAGCCGATGGTGCCGGAGACGGTCGCCTCATGCGGCCCAGCCTTGAAGGAAAGTTCATCCACCGTGGCAAGCTGCGCTTCGCCATCCAGCATGACAAGGCCATGTGCCTTTTCGAGCGGAATGGTGGTTGCCCAGGGCTCCGGCAGGTTGATTTCGCCCGTCCCCGAACTCACCATCAGCCGCGCTGTCCGTAGCGCGCCATCACGCCTTATCTCGACTTCGCCTTCTGCGTGAAGCGGCGCGTCGAACACATCGTAATCGGAGAAGGCGGGCGACAATCGGGCGAGAGCGGCAGGCACCACATTCGATGCCGTCAGATCAATCCGTGCGATCTCGCTGTCGGCCGCGAGAAAGCCGCTCATCTCAAGGCGAGCCGTTTTGTCCGCAATGGCGAAATCCGCATCGAGCCGTCCGGCAATGCCGCCATCACCACGATAGATGGAGAGGTTGGCCGAGGGTGCTTCGAAGGTGACGCCATTCACCTCATCAACAAAGGTAAGTTGCGCCTCCCTGATGCCAAATCTCGTGAGATAGCTGAAGGGGGAGGAACGGTCGGCACCATCGAGCAGCGCTTCCAGCAGCGGGCCCAGCGTGTCCTCTTCCGCTTCCTCTTCCTCGCCAGCCATGCCGAGGGCGAGCGTCACGCCCGTGCCGGGGCGGCGGAGCACGGTTGCGCTTACACGGTAGAGCTCAACCGATGTGGGCGCGAGCGTGCCTCGAAACAGGGCCGGGACGCTCAACTCGAAGGCAAGCTGGGGCACGCGGGCGATTTCGTTGCCATCTGCCCCGTGCAGCGTCACATCCGAAAGACGCAGCGCCAGCTCGCGCTCTTCTGCGGCCCAGATCAGCATCGTATCGCCAATATCGAGAGCGCCACCTTGCAGCGTGGGGCGGGCCGCTTCCTCGAATATCTCGTTCAGAATCGAAATCGAGATGGGGCCGGATGACAGCCGCCAGGCAAGCACGGCGATCAGCACGGCCACGACCGCAAAGGCGATCCCCGCAATTTCGAGAATGATTTTACTGGTGCGACGGATCAATGACGCCGTTAACTCCTCTCGCTCACCGCGTTATGAAAACCGCAGAAATGCGGCGAAAGCGAGTCAGGCAAGTTTCTAACTGTGCTTGTCCGACTTGTCTGCAAGTTTGAGGCTAGCTATTGCAGGATCGCTGGCAATATTAACGGCAGCGTTAACGCCCGCACCCCATTCGGTCCGCACCGGCATTTGCGGCGAACCCGTTACGGAGGCATCAGGACATGACCAAGGCACCAGCCCGGAAGACGACCCCAGCCAAACCCTCTGCTGCCTCTGCTCTGCCGCCAGAGGGTAAGAAGGCACCCGCCTTCTCGCTCCCGGCTGATGATGGTTCGACCGTCTCGCTGAAATCGCTTGCGGGCAAGAAGGTTGTTCTCTTCTTCTATCCCAAAGACGACACGCCGGGCTGCACCACGGAGAGCATTGCCTTCAGCGCGATCAAAAAGAAGTTCGAGGCGGCGAATACACTCGTCTTCGGCATCTCGAGGGATTCCATCGAGAAGCATTGCAAGTTTCGCGACAAGCATGACCTTACCGTTCGCCTTCTCTCCGACGAGGAAGGCAAGATGCTCGAAGCTTATGGCGTCTGGGCGGAAAAGAGCCTTTATGGCCGCAAATTCATGGGCATCAATCGCACTACCTTCCTGCTCGATGAGAAAGGCGTGGTGCGGAAAGTCTGGCCCAAAGTGAAGGTAAACGGGCACGCCGAAGAGGTGCTTGAAGCGGCGCAGGCTCTCTGAACGCCATGACGGAGCCGACATCACTGGTCGAAGCGGCGCGGGAGGTTCTTCTCTGCGGCGAGGCAGACGAAAAGGCACGGACCGCCCGGCGCGTTGCGGTGGCATGGTCGAAAGGGCTGCTTTCCGTTGCCCCCGGCATCAACATGCCGGTGCGGCCGAACAGGCCCGCAAGGCCGGAGCTTCGGCTGCCGCGCGACATGCCGCGCCGGAGCTTCAAAGGCGAACGGGGCCGTGTCGCGCTGCTTCATTCCCTCGCCCATATCGAACTCAACGCCATCGACCTCGCCTTTGATCTTGTCGGTCGCTTTGCGGGCGAGCCGATGCCCCGTGCCTTCCTTGATGACTGGATCAGGGTTGGCGACGACGAGGCGCGGCACTTCATGATGTTGCAGGCTCGGCTTGCCGCGCATGGCGCGACCTATGGCGACCACCCGGCCCATGACGGTCTCTGGCAGGCTGCGGAAGAAACACGGCACGACCTTCTCGCCCGGCTCGCGATCGTGCCGATGGTGCTGGAAGCGCGGGGGCTTGATGTCACCCCCGGCATGATCTCGCGCCTGAAAGACGCGGGCGACCTGCAAAGCGCGCAGGTGCTGGAAACGATCTATGAGGAAGAGAAAACCCATGTGAGGGCGGGGACGCGATGGTTTGCGCATCTCGCCGCAATGCGCGGCCTCGATCCTGAGACCAGCTTTCGTGACCTTGTGAAGCGCCACTTCCGGGGCGCGCTCAAGCCGCCTTTCAACGTGGAAGCACGGCTTGAGGCGGGACTTGAGGCTCGTTTCTACGAGCCGCTCGCCGCGCCGCTTCCCACCGAATAACCGATGAAATCGTATGGTAAATTGATATTAACCATTAACTTCAAAAATCGACACGCGTATGTTGTCAGCCTGTGCCAAATTGGGGTGGAATAGGCGTCTTCACTAGGGGGGCTACGGGGCATTGAGGGGCATGCACCAACGGCAGGGTTTCGCCGACACGATCCGTCATTTCCTGCGCCGCGCTTATGTGGAACGGCAGGTCTATATCCGCAGCCACGGGCAGGTGCAGTTCATCTCCTTCTCGCCGCTGACGCAGGCTGTTTTTGCGGCTATAGCCTTTGCCTTTCTGAGCTGGGTCGCCTTCGCTTCGGTCAATGTGGTCTTCAAGGAGCAGATCATTGCTGCCAAGGACCGCCGCTATGTGAAGATGCAATCCGCCTATGAAGAGCGCATCGCGAAGGTGCAGGCTGCCTATGACGAATTGAACGGCCAGCTCATTATCACCGAAGAACGCTTCCTCGCCACGACCCGCCAGCTTGAGGAAAAACACAAGCAGATAGCGGCACTTATGACACAACGTCAAAGCGCCAGCTCAACTCTTGATACGATGCGCAGGCACTATGCCGCCACGCTGAAAGGCAAGCAGCAGGCTAGCGCCGAGGGCAATACGGTCCTCATGCGGGTGGACGGCGCACAGGATGGCCCGCCGGTGGTTCACACCACCGCCCGGCCGCAGCAGACGGCAGACCTGGAGCGTTTCATCATCGACCACTCGACGGACAATGTTGCCATCGACGTGGCAGAACTTGCCGGGCGCGTTGAACATCCGAACGATGTCGTATCCCAGATTGATGAGCGGCTGGCCAAGCTTGACCATGCGCAGCAGGGCCTCATCAACAATGTGGAAGAGATCACCGACCGGCGCCTGCGCGAGCTGAAGTCGATCATCGCCATGACGAAAGTCGTGGACCCGGACGACCTGCTGAAACGCTCTGCGAGCACCAGCGCGCTCGGTGGTCCGTTCATTGATCTCGCTGGCAGCCTGGACCTTGCGGGAGGCGATGAAAGTGCCTTCAACAAGCAGCTATTCCGGATAAGCCAAAACCTCAAGAAAGTGTCCGATCTTGAGGAATCTATTGCAAGAATGCCTTTGGCAGAGCCTCTGGTTTCATACCGCAAGACAAGCAGCTATGGCTCGCGGCGTGACCCCTTCAATGGGCGGATGGCCTTCCACTCCGGTGAAGATATGGCTGCGCCATACGGCTCCATCGTCTATGCGCCGGGGGCCGGCAAGGTGACCTTTGCGGGCTGGAAAGGCGGGTATGGCCGGGTCGTCGAGATCGACCATGGCAATGGCTTCCGCACCCGCTATGGCCACCTCGCCAGCATTTCGGTCAAAGCTGGCCAGAAAATTGCATTCCGTGAAGTCATAGGCAAAGTCGGGTCCTCTGGCCGCAGCAGCGGACCCCATCTCCACTACGAGGTCTGGTTCGACAGTATCGTTCGCAACCCCTCCAAGTTCATCGAGGCAGGGCAATATGTTTTCGCGAAACAAGGATAAAGTCACAGAGAAGGCGCAGGCTGTCGCTCCTGCCCCGGCTCCGGTTGCCGCCAGCGGCGGACGCCGCCCCAATGTGCGCACCGCACCGTCCATCATTTCCAGCGATCTGGTGGTTCATGGCAATCTCACAGCGACCGGCGACATCCAGATCGACGGCACGGTGGAAGGCGACATTCGCAGCCAGTCGCTGACGATTGGCGAGAAAGCGTCCATCACGGGCGAGATCGTGGCGGAAGACATCGTCATCCGTGGCCGCGTGATCGGCACAATCCGGGGGCGCCGCGTCCAGCTT
>NZ_JBATWS010000007.1:0-7159 GCF_049672805.1 Parvibaculum sp. | reverse complement strand
CGCCCTTTTGCTCATCCCGCTTGTGGCAATAAGCAATCTCCGAGGCGCGATGATGCGGGGGCTCGGCTATGTGGTATCCGGCCAGCTTCCTGAATTTGCCCTGCGCCCGGGCGTGTTCTCCATTCTTCTCCTTATCGGGATTCTCGTTGCGCCGGAACATGCCGACCCGGCAAATGCCATGCTGCTGCACCTTGTGGCGGCGCTGCTTGCTTTCATGATCGGCATTGCTCTCTTTTTCAGGGTTCTGCCGAAAGAAGCGCGGGTGACGGCGCCTGAATATGCGGATCGGCGGTGGATCACGGCCATCGTGCCTTTTTCGATTATCGCTGGCATCCAGATCGTGAATTCGCAAGCCGCTATTTCCGTTCTCGGCTTCTATGGACTTGATACCGAGGCCGGCCTGTTCAGGCTTGCGCAGCAGATTTCCCTGATCGCCGTCTTTCCCATTACCGCCTTGTCTTTGGTGGTTGCACCGCTCTTTGCGAAGGCGCATGCGCAGGGAGAGAAAGAGTGGCTGCAGGAATTGATGCAGGTCTGCACCACCGTCATTTTCGCTTTCGGGCTGCTCTTCTTTGTCGTCTCGGTCTTGCTCGCGGAACCGCTGATCCGACTGGTCTTCGGAGAGGATTTTGAGGGATCATATACGCCGCTGATCATTCTGTTGATCGGACAATTATTCAATTGCTTCACAGGGGCGCTTTATCCGCTGCTCAAAATGATCGGTGAAGAGAAGGCCTTTGCCTGGGTGGCGGGGATAGGGGCGGCCATCAATGTTGTGTTCGCGATGGGACTGGCCACTCCCTACGGCGCGAATGGTGTGGCGGTTGCTACCGCTGCGTCGTTGACCTTCGTCAGCATTGTGCTTGGCGTTTACTCTCTCAGGGCGCTGAACATAAATCCATTTCCAACAAAGAAGGGCTGGCGAAACACATGGCGTTCTGCAAAAGAGCTGATGGTTGCGCGCCTGAACAAGGAGTGACGGGCTGTCTTCACGGGTAAAAGGGGGCATGCGATGACCCGAAAAAAGGTTACCAGGCATCTTTATATGATCGAGAGGAAGTAACATGGCGGTTTCCGCTTCAACACGGCGCAAGGTGCGGACGGTGCTTTCCAACGTGCCGTGGTTGTTCAATCTGGCGCGCGGTTCTGTCCGTTTCGGTCGCGAGAGCATTGCGCTGGGGAAGCTCACCTATGGGCACCTCGCTTCTGCGATCAGTGGCTCATCCGAATGGCAATCCGTTCTGCCGGTGCAGCGGCCTTCGAAGGTAAGTGTCCAGGGTGCTGATATTATTGCCTGGTGCAGGTCGCAGGATCTGGCGCAGGGGCATGATGCCTGGTATCTCTCGCCCTCCCAATGGGAGGCCTCGCCTCTGGGCTTTTTTCGCTCCCGCTACCCGTCAAACGCCGGCATAAAGGTCGCGAAGAATGAGGCAGGCGTTGAGGGTGCTTATATGGTGGCGAGCGCCGGTCGTGCCATGGCGCAGAAGCGGGCTCATAACCACCTTCATCAAAGCGTCGCGTGGAATTTTTTCCACCTGAATGGCGTTGCGCCGCGACTCTACGACCTGCTCGAAATTAATGGCCGCACGGCAGCCTATGTGGTGGAGCATCTGGAGGCGGAACCGCTTCACCCCGGTGATTGTCAAGAGATGGTCGGCCGTTTGAAGGGGCTGGTAGAGAAAGGGCGCGCCGAGTTTGTCTCGTCCTATGGATGGGAAAATGCAGATTTCCAAGAGCCGGATTGCAACGGCAATCTGATACGCAGCGGGGATCGGCTTGCCTATGTTGATATTCACAATTTTGCCTTGCGTAACTATGACAAGACTCTGAGAGAGGTCGCACTGGCGGCTTCTTCGGCAAGCCATTTCGGCGGGCAGAGCGGCGTTCTGGGCGGCAAGTTCCTCTATCAGGAAGTGCCCGGGGTGAAGCTGCCTGCAAAACGCTCGCCGTCCTCGCGCATGCGGACCTACGACAAGCTGCTGGCGGAAGCCGGAATCTCGCTTGAAGGGAAGGTCATGTTCGATATCGGGTGCAATCTCGGCCTGATGGGAGCGGAATATCTGCGCCGGGGTGCGCACTGGGTTCATGGTTGGGATATGCCCTATGCAATTGATGGGGCCTATTCCACGTTGATGTCCATCGGTTGCACGCGCTTCTCGCAGACTGCCGGTCCCTTCGGCCCGGAAACGCGTCTTTTTGAACAGCTTCCAGAGCATCTCAAGGCGACACGCCCGGAGGACGGGATCGTGAGCTATCTCGCGATCCGTGGCCATGTGAACTGGCTTCCGGGTCTTCGTGAGCTTCCGTGGCGGTACATGATCTATGAGGGCCACCAGAACGACGAGGAACTGTCGGTCTATCTGGATCAGCTCCAGCAGCTCGTCCCAGTCCGGCTGGTGACGTCCGGCTCGGTATCGGACGCGCTCTCCGCGTCCCGTGACTCGGCAATTATTGAAAGGCTGGCTTGAGCCAGCGAGGACATTCCCTTTGGGAATTTCAATTTGACTTTGATCTTCGTTCGGAAAGGCGACAATTAGATGCAGACGAGAGATATTCTGGTCGATCTGAGGAAAATCGGGATCGATCAAACATTCACTTTCTCGCTTCACCCGAGCGATGAGGGTCTGTCGATTGATCTTGAGCGCAACGGTTTCCGCGAACCGCTGAACTCCTACTTCTATTACAAGTCCATTGAGCCGAGCGACGTGGTTCTCGATATCGGTGCCAACCTTGGCTACTTCACGATGCTCAGCCACAAGGCAAAACGCATCATCTGTGTGGAGCCGCTCGAGGAAGGCATCGAGATCGTACGGCAGAATGCGCGACTGAACGGGATTGAAGAAAAATGCGAGTTCGTCAATTGCGCGGTGGGTCCGCAGGATGGAGAAGTTTTCTTCAATGTTTCGGCGAAGCTGAACCTTTCTTCTGTCAGCAAGGACGGCTCAGGCCGCCGCGTGCAGATGAGGGCGCTTTCCAATATTTGCCCGGAATATGGCGCGAATGTTCTCAGGATGGATGTGCAGGGTTATGAGTATGACATTCTGATGAACAACACGCCCGATCACGTCACCAAGATCAGTATCGAAATTCATCCTCAGATCATGGGTGATGAGCGTACCGCAGAACTGATTCGCTATCTTGGGAGTATCGGTTTCCGGGCGCGGTACTTCATCGACGACCTTCCCAATCGCATTTACGAGTATCACGGGCTTCTCCGCGCGACGGGGCTGAAGAGGCTCTTCTGCGGTGTGCGTGAGAATATTTCGATGGAAGAAGTGGCTGCGACCTATCAGCGTCGCCTCAGCCCGGTCGGTAAGCTTTACGCCTATCTCAATCCGAAATTCCGTCGGCGCGTGTTCTATCTACTTTGCGAGCGTTGAAAATGGACATGGCGCCGGACGCGAAAACGCATGTCGTTTTCATAGTTCCTACCATTAGATCCTTCTCCTCCAAGCGCGTCGATCTGGCCGATACGCTAGTTGCCGCTGGTTGCCGGATTACCGTTTTGGTACCAGCCGGCGACATGGAGGAATTTGCCTGGGTGTTTGATGAAATCCGCTATCCCTATGAGGTGGTGGAGCTTGATCGGGGCGGGCTCAATCCGCTGCGCAACCTGACCGCGTTGAAGACGCTCTATCTTGCGCTTCGTCGTCTCAAGCCGGATGTGGTTTTCAACTATGCAGTGAAGCCGACGACATTCGGGTCGATAGCGGCGCGCCTTGCCGGGGTGCCGCGTGTTGTTTCGATGGTGACGGGAGCGGGCTATCTCTTCGCGCGGGAATCGAGCTTCAGGCAGAAGATTCTGCGGACGCTTGTGCTTCCCCTTTACCTGACTGCAGGCCGCATCAATGCACGGATGATCTTTCAGAATCCGGATGATCGGGATCTTTTCCTCGAATACCGAATTGTCCCCTCTCCCGAAAGGGCAGTGCTGGTCAATGGCTCGGGGGTCGATATTGATGATTTTGCCTATCGGCCTGCACCCCCATCAGACACGGTGCGGTTCATCATGATTTCCCGCCTGATTACCGAAAAGGGCATAGCCGAATATGCCCGGGCCGCTGACTATCTGCACAAGAAATATCCGGGCAAGGTGGAGTGTCTCCATCTCGGCGGGGTTGATCCGCACTCCCAGAACAAGATCGAAGATCTCTCGCCCTTTGCAGCACAGGGCGTCAATTTTCTGGGGTTCCAGACCGATGTTTCGAAATGGCTTTCCGAGAGCCATGTTTTTGTGCTGCCGTCCTATTACCCGGAAGGCATACCGAGAAGTGGCCTCGAGGCGCTTGCTATCGGGCGAGCGGTGGTCTCCACTAATTCACCGGGTTGTCGTGAGCTGGTGGGCAATGGGCGAAACGGATTCATCGTGCCGCCCCGCAACTGGCAGGAGCTCGCCGACGCGATGGAGAAATTCCTGATCGAGCCGGAGCTTGTGAACTCTATGGGGGCTGTTTCCCGGGAGATTGCTCTTGAGCGGTTTGATATCAGGAAGGTGAATGCTGTCATGAAGAAGGCAATCCTCGGCGAAAGCGAGGGTGATCTCCTTCCTTCGGAGAAGGGTTGAAGTCGTGAAGCGCGCCTTTGACATGGCTGTATCTGCAGTGTTGCTGCTGCTGCTCGCGCCGGTTCTGTTGCTCATCGCTGTGCTGATCCGTCTCGACAGTCCGGGCCGCGTCTTCTTTCTTCAGCGCCGGGTGGGGCAAGGGCGGTCCGAATTCCGCATCGTCAAGTTCCGCACCATGGTGGAGCGTGACCCGGATGCGATCGACCAGCATGCGGAAGTGGTGGTGAGCGGTGGCGTCGATCCGCGCATCACGCGTGTTGGCCGGTTTCTGCGCGCGACCTCGCTGGATGAGCTGCCGCAGCTCTGGAATATCCTTCGCGGTGATATGTCGATTGTGGGGCCGCGTCCTGTCATCCCCGAGCAGCTTGTGGCCGTTCCTCAGGAATATATGTGCCGCTTCGATGTGCGGCCCGGACTGACCGGTCTTGCTCAGGTGCGCGGACGACGCAGCCTTGGATGGCTAGAGCAGCTCGCGGCCGATGCCGAATATGTGCGCGACCACAGCTTCATCTATGACCTGAAGCTCATGCTTCTCACGGTCTATGTAGTGCTCACCGCCAAGGGCGTCTATGGCGAGGAAGGTCAGAACTGGCGCGCTTATCGCGATGAGATTCAGGCCCGGCAGAAGCAAGCCGGGGATGAATAGGTTCCATCATGTCCTTCCATACTCTCTTCATCACCGCAGATCCCGAGATAGCACTTCACGCTGAAGCGTCGGGGGTGGATACAATCTTCATTGACATGGAGACACGCGGAAAGGCGGAGCGGCAGGGGCATCTCGACACGCATCAGGCGGCGCATACGCTGGAGCATGTTGCGCGGATTTCGCCTCTCTTGACCAGGGCGGAACTGCTTGTACGCCTCAACCCTCTTTGGGAAGGAACGGGAGACGAGATTGCAGGCGCGGCTGCGGCTGGCGCAAAGCGGCTGATGCTGCCCATGTTTCGGGGGCCCAAGGAGGTTGCCTCCTTCAAGGAACTGGTAGGTGGTCGGCTTCCGGTGACATTGCTCGTTGAAACAGGGGCTGCGCTTATGCGGCTTAGCGCAATCCTTCCACTTCTCGAAAAGGGAGACCGGATCCATTTCGGTCTGAACGATCTTGCTCTCGATCTGAAGCTTGGCTTTTTGTTCGAGGTGCTGGCGGGCCGCCTCCTTGACGTTCCTTCCAGGTTTTGCAGAGAGGCGGGTGTGCCCTTTGGCATCGGCGGTGTTGGCCGCATCGGGCAGGGCACACTGCCTGCAGAGTGGATCATCGGAGAGCATGTCCGGCTTGGTTCTGAAAGCGTGATCCTCTCGCGTTCATTTCACAATGGAGCGCAGTCCCTCGCGGAACTTACCCGGCAAATTGACCTCCCAGCGGAAGTTACATCGCTGCGGCAATGCCATAATGCGTTTTTGCGTGCCTCTGCGGCCGAGCTTCTGGATAATCAAATGCGACTTGCAAAAAAGGCGATCGAAATCGGGGAGGCCGCATCATCATGAGTGGTCGCTCGCTCGATAAGATTCTGTTCTTGCAGAAGAGCGATCTGCTCGAGGAGCAGAAGCCGCAGGTGCTGGAGCATATCGGTCGTGCTTTGCCGGATGCCTCAATCTCGTTCGCAGGCAAGCCGGAGGAGGTGCCTTTCCTTTCCTTCGATTCGATCATCGCTCCGACGCTGCCGTGGTTGCCGGACGCTCTTGCGCGGACCCAACAGTATCGTTGGGTGCATTTCCTTTCAGCCGGGGTAGAGCGGATATGGGACATGCCTGTGGACTGGTCGGATATTACGCTCACCAAAAGCAGCGGCATTCATGGCCCGCAGATGAGCGAATATGTGATCGGGGCAATGCTCTATTTCGCGAAAGGGTTTGATCGCTTCGTCGAGCAAAGCCGGGAGGCTCTGTGGTCGCGTTTCTGGCTTTCTGAACTCACCGGCCAGGCAGTGATGATCCTCGGTGCGGGGCATATCGGGGAATGGATCATACGGCGGTGCAAGTCATTCGATATGCAGGTTACCGCTGTCACAAGAAGCGGTCGCCCGGTCCCGGGTGCCGATGCGAGTACGTCTCTCGCAGAAGCGTCCCGGGCGCTCGGGGAAATGGATTATCTTGTCGTCTGTCTGCCCTTCACAGAGGAAACCGCCGCTCTGGTTGACGAGACTTTTCTTTCGGCTCTCAAGCCCGGTGCGGTGCTGATCGATATTTCCCGAGGCGGAATTGTCGAGAGCGGGGCGGTTCTCGATGCTCTGGATGCGGGCCGTTTGCGCGGGGCCGCGCTTGATGTCTTTGAAGAGGAGCCCGTCCCGGACACTTCCCGATTGTGGCGACGGCGAGATGTGCTGTTGACGCCCCATGTCTCCGGGACATCACCCCATTATCTTTCGCGGGCACTTGACGTTTTTTTGGTTAACGCACGCAACTGGGTTTCTGGTGTTGCAGAGCTGCCGAGCTCTGTAAATAAATGTCTTAAATACTGAGGCACACCTTACGGAGTTTCTCCAAAGGGGTGATATTCTTTGTGTCGGCAGTAGCTCTTATACTTCCTCCTTCCTGAGGGGGTAGCCTGCTTGGCCGGTGCTGGGTACGTCTGGTCCGGGAGACATAATCCAGAAAGTG
>NZ_JBATWS010000006.1:0-2434 GCF_049672805.1 Parvibaculum sp. | reverse complement strand
CGACGCAGCCTGCCGCCCACACGGGCAGGCAAGCGTCGAGAGCGCGAGCGAAGGCAGACAAGCGGGCAGAGTTCAAAGCCCTTCTGCATGACACGGCTGCGGCGCTCAGCCTCAAGACGGAGGGAGGCAGCGATGCGGCTTAGCCCTCAGCCCTGCACGGTCATCGCCTTCCCTGCTGAAAAGAGGTCGGGCCATGCATTCAGGGTCGCTCACCAGCTTTCGAAAGCACGGACCAACAAAGAGGCCGATTGGGTGCTGACCCGCGCCCTTGTGTCCTATCACGACCGGTTATTTGCGGCGGGCTTTTCCGCTGCGGAAGCGGGGCGGCTCATGAGTGTCTTTCGCCGGCTCATCTTCAACGAATGTCTCGCAGTCGGCTCCAAGTGGACGCCGGACCTCGACGACGAATTCATTCCTTCAAATGGAGGCTCATGCGCATGAGCGCGCCTAACAATCCTCTTCGCCGGATAGAGCCGGTTTCCATTGCTGGCCTGAAACCTCGGACGCCGCCAACCGGGCAACCGATTATGGAATACGTGAGCCCGCGCGGCCTCTATGTGGATCCGGCTTATCAGCGGTCCATCGGTGAGCGCGGCCTGAAGCAGATTCGGCGCATCATCGAGAATTTCGATTGGTCGAAGTTCAAGCTTCCGACTTGCTGCTATGCGGAAAATTTTGCCGGTGAGACTGTGCTGTTCGTTCTCGATGGTCAGCACACCGCAATCGCCTGCGCCAGCCATCCCGATAACGATTGCATTCCGGTGCAGATCGTTGAGGCTGCTGGCGTCGAGGCACAGGCGGAAGCCTTCATCGGCCTCAACACCGATCGGCTCGGCGTCACGAAGTTGCAGCTTCACCAAGCGGCAGTTGTTGCCGGTGACCCTGAAGCCGTCACAATCGAGCAAGTGTGCGAACGGGCAGGCGTCACGATCCTGCGGGGCACTCCCGGCAGCGGTCGCTACAAGCCCAAGGAAACCATTGCCGTTGCCGCTCTCGCCGCTCTGGTCAATCGGCGTGGAGCAATGCGGGCGCGGATCGTGCTTGACGTGCTGGCGGCTACGGACCTTTCGCCCATCGCCTCCATTCATATCCAGGCGGTCGATCTCCTGCTGCACGACAAGGAGTTCTGCGACCAGATCACCGGGCCAAACCTCTCGACGGCGATCAACGAAATGATCGTAGATGCCGAAGACGAGGCCAAGCTGTTCGGGCGGACGCATAAGATTCCGAAGTGGCGGGCGCTGGCTTCGGTCTGGTTCCGCAAGTGCCGGAAGACCCGCGCGACGAAGACGGACGCACCAAAGACGCAACCAAACCCTTCTGATGAAACGGAAAATCAGCCGACCGAACGCAACCTGGACGCACAGCGGACGCAAGGCGGCAACCTGACCGACATGCTTCGGCCGGAAATCGAACAGCGAGTGGCTGCGGTTCCCTCGCGCCGGGTTGAGCAGAACGTCACGGCCTCCATCATGGGCGATCCGCCTGCCTGCCGGTCGGCTCTCGACCAGAGAAAGGGAACGGCATGACCACGAAGCCCGCAACATGGTTCGGCGTCTACACGGCATCCGGCAATCTCATCGACGTGACGCCCGGCAAATTTCACGCGCAGGAGATTGCGAACGAACTGACCAAGGAAAAGCGCGTCAAGCATGTCGTGCTGCCCGTCATCATCACGGCGGCACAGGCATGAACTCAGGCAGGATCATAATCCCCGAGGTAGATGCCAACATCCTTTGCTGCGGCGATAAAGGCAGTTCGTGCGGTGCTGGGTGGCTTTCCGCCTTTGATGACCGCAAGGCACGCTTCCATCGCGCGAACGCGCCTCTTGTTCTCCGCTACGGGCCAATCGTGCAGCAAAATATCCGCCGCGTCTCTCGGGCTGACAACGATCCGGTCGCGGTCAATTCGCCCAAGTTGGATGCGGATCGGTTTGTGAAAGCGCGTGGTTTTCATAGCGTCGAGCATTTTGCTCAAAATTTCCGCAACAGCAAATTGTTTCGAGGAGGTGCGGCGGCATGACGATTGCCGAGCGCAAAGCCCGCGACGCCTACGACGCGGAAAACCCTTGGCGTCCTATGTGCGAAGCGAAACCGGGCGGCACGGTTTGCGAGCTTCTGTTTGCCGATCTGGCCGGGAACTACGACACCGACGCCTACCGATATTTCTTCGATCCTGACGGAAACTGGTACCGGATCGATCCACCAGAGATGGTTTATCCGTGGCCATCGCCCATGAATTGGAGGCCTGCTTATGCGCGCCTCTCCCCCGAACGTCGGAATTACATCAGGCAGCAGGTACGGAAATGGCGAAAGTAACCCCGGAGCCGGAAGTCAGGCCGGCAGGGATCAGGATCGACGGCGGCAAGCGGCGCGACCTCAACAAGGAACGTGTCTCGGGCCGCATGTCGGGCGTGGTCAAGCCGGCGCTCACG
>NZ_JBATWS010000005.1:0-3121 GCF_049672805.1 Parvibaculum sp. | reverse complement strand
GCGGGAGGCGGACATGACGATGGCGAGGATTTTGCGGGAAGGGAAAGGCTGGTCGGAGTGGCAGGATTTGAACCTGCGACCCCATCGTCCCGAACGATGATATAGCCCGTTTAGTCCGTCTCTGTTCCCTCTTTCACCCTGATTTCGTTCTCACTCAATCTCAGTTGGTGACGCTGAATCCGTGCGCAAAGTGTGCGCCAATCTCATGCCCGCTTTTTTGTCACGGCTTCCGCTGCCTGCTTCTGGAATTGGGCGTGGTGATGCCCGTAGGTGCGCTCCAGCATCTCGCTGGTCATCCCGAGGAACCCTGCCGCCTGCCAGATTTCGACGCCCGCTTGCATCAGCCAAGTAGCAGCGGTGTGTCGAAGCGTGTGGGGCGTCACATCCTGTGATAGTTTAGCATTTGTCCTGGCTGACCTGAACGCCTTCTTGACCGATTGCACAGACGATCCGTTCCAATTCACGATATGCCGGATATTGCCGTCCATCCTTTTCCAGCGCCGCATGTGGGCTAGAAGGCGCCCAGGAATCGCAGCGGGTGGCTGGCGCTTTTTCGTCTGCCTCTGTCCGCTTCCCGAGCGATGCAGGATGCCGGCGTCAAGGTCCACATAGCCGGCGTTGATCGAGGGCACCCACGACAGCCCCAGGATCGCTCCGGAGCGCGTTCCGGTGTAGAGGCCAATCAGGATGAACCGGGCAAGGTGTGGGCTGCGCTGGTCAGCCGGGATTCGCGTGATGTGGCCGCCCTCATCCGCTCGCCAGCCAAGGGCGGCCCACAGCAGGCGCGCTGCCTCCGCTCTCGTCAGCCATCGTTCGCGCGGCCTGTGCTTCGTCGGCAGCGTGAAGGCGGGGACAGGATCAAGCCCATATTCCCGGTGGAAATAGTTCACGGCAGCTCGCAGCGTCTCGAGTTGGCGGCGCGCCATCGAAGGCTTGCGGCTTTCAGCGAACTTGCGGCATGTCGCGCCTTTGATCTCGGAAACCTTCCTCGGCGCCCAGAAGTCGGCAAGCCCCTCGATATGCTCGGCTATGAGCTTGGGTGCGGCGGTGCCAGGCGCGTGTTCCATCGCGTAGACTCTCAGGACTTCCGCGATGGAAACTGTATCGGATTTGCCACCTGTCGCTGGTCGCGCAGCGTGCTTTTCGGAGAGGTATTCAGCAAGCCGCCTTTCAGCGCCTTCGCGGTCGTCCTCAGCACAGCCAGTTCGTCGGTCACGATTCCGGTCGCGGATGATCCAGACTGATCGCCCGTCTTTGTCCTTCCTGAGGTAGAGTCGTGGTGGCTCTGCTGGACGCGGCATCGTTCCCTCATCTGTCGAATGTAGGCTGGCGTGGTGAAGAGGTTCTTCCCGATCTTCTCCACCGTCAGGTTGCCGCGCCTGACTTCCGCGCGCAAGGTGCTAACGGTGACGGCACCTCGCAAGACGAGACTGCTGGCCTCCTCAAGCGTGATAGGGTCATCATCCATCAAGGCCGACCCAGCCCTACTCACGGCGCACCTCTTGCTCCGCCACCTTGACCTTGCTCTCTGGCCATTCGTTGCCGTCTTTGGGCGTCCCTCGGTCGGGAGCGGACTCGTTGAGGGCAGCGCGGCCGGCGTCGGTCAGGCGCCAAAATAGATCAACGATGCGCTCGTTGTGGATATCGCCGTGGGTCTCTACCAAGCCGGCCCGTTCCAATCGGCCAATCGTGATTGGGTGAACAGCCAAGTTTTTTCGATAGAATTCGCCTCTGGCGAACTGCCTATCCTTCATGTGGAATAGCGCCCGCCGTTGCGCCTCCGTCAGCTTTGTCATGCGCGCCTCCCGAGTGAACGGATGGCGGTGGCGAGTTCGGCTTGCGCTGAGGACAGATCGGCGTTGAGCCGAAGAGACCACGCCTCGAAATCGACAGACGGCATGCTCGGCTCATTCGGCATCGCGGCCTCCCTCGATGCGGGGGCGGTCTTCCGAAGCGACCATGCGGTCCCGATAGATGACGGCTAGAACAAGTATTGCAGGTCCGCCGATGTAGTGCCCGGCGCCCGTCAAGAACGCACCAATGGCCATAAGAATATACCACGCTGCTCGCGCGCTCATTCCTTCCCTCCCTCGGTGCTGGGCTGGTCTATGAGGGCGCGGATGGCTGCGGCGGCATCGTCAAGAGCAGCGCAGATGAACGTGCTAGTCATGTCTTGCGTAGCCGGACCACGCGCTTCAACAACCTTCGCCGCTTCCTCCAGCGCCAGTCGTCTTGTCTCTGCTTGCTCGGCGGCAAGGCGTTCGATGAGGGCGGCGGCTTCGCGAAGGAGATAAGTGAGCGGCGTGTCGTAGTATCCGTCGCCGTCCTTCTCATAGTTCTCGCAGATGGCGTCGCTCAGCTTCTCCACCACCTCCGCTATCTCTGCCGGGGTGACGGTGGAGAGGTAGGCGCGGATGGCTGCTGCCATTGCTTCGGTTGGTGTTTTCTTGAAGCTCTCAGCGAAATAGGTTTCGGAAGCGGTTGTCAGCCCCTTCTGGTCGAGTGCGCTAGTCATGGGAAACCTCTTTGAGGATGCTCCTGCTCAAACTCCCGCCAACGCGACTGGGGGCTTCGATGCGGCGCTGATCTATGAACTTGCTCTCTTCATTCAGCGCAGTGACAACCCAAACTCTCATCTGGTTAGCCACGATCCGCCCCCTCGCTCTGGTTTACGGGAGGGGTGGGGAGGGGCTGCCAGCCGTCGAAATACGCCGGGACGTAGAACGTTTCTCCGTTGTCGCTCCAGCTATCGTCCTGCGGCCAAGGTCTCCGCCGGATTACAACCATCGGGGCCGCACCGTGCCTCCGATAGTGTTCCGATGGCCGGGCCAAGAACCACTCGCTCGCGCCACGACAGCCCGCGTCCTCCGTGACCACGCCCTTCGGAGCCGTATCGATCGGCCGCCACCCTTGCGCCTCCGTCTCCGCCCCCTCAGGAGGGGTCTGCGCGCCTAGTGCTGCGTGAACTCGCTGAAGCGCCTCCAAGATCGCTTCGCCGTCATGCTTCGCCTCGGGGCCGCGCAGAAGTGTTGCTTCTTCGCTCTCGATGTTGGCGATAGGGCCGAACATTTCGCCGATCATCGCTCGGATCATGCCGATCACGGACGCGGCTTGCTTAGCC
>NZ_JBATWS010000004.1:0-13560 GCF_049672805.1 Parvibaculum sp. | reverse complement strand
ATGCCGGCGTGCTGAAACGTCTCCTCTCCTTCATCCTGCCGCTGACACCGCCGCGACTCTCTCCTTCGGCCCGCATCGAGCAAATACGCATGCTGGTCGAAAGCCAGAAAAGGCCGGTGCCCTATGTTTTCCCGGCCCTGATGGCGCTCTATGCCTGCTGCTTCATCAATGTGATCGAGTGGTACTGGCTGCTGCCTCCGGTTGCGGCGATGTTCTTCTCGACATGGTACAACCGGCGCACGGTTACGGAATTCCGGCAGAATACGCACGCAGCGGAAGACATTCCCTATTGGGAACGCCGTTTCAGGATTGCATCGGTCCTCTTTGCGGCGTCGATGTCATCACCCGTCCTCTTTTACTGGGTGCCTGATAATCCGATGCTGCAGGCTTTCGTGCTCTGCGCCCCGCTTGTCGGTCTTGCCCCTGCGGCGCTCATCACCGCCTGCTACATGCCGATCTTCTACACAACGATGATCCCCATTGTGGGCGTGGTCTGTATTCGGCTCTCGCTCTATGGCGATGTGCTTTCCATCATGCTCGCTGCCGTGCTTGTTCTGTTTATGCTGCTTCTTGCCCAGCTTACGTCGCGGCTGAACGCCATCATGCTGCACTCGATCACGCTGCGGGAAGACAAGTCCGGCCTGATCGAGCAAATCTTCAAAGCAAAGCGCGAATCGGATCTGGCGCGCGCGCGCGCCGAAGAAGCAAACCGCGCCAAATCGCATTTCCTTGCCAATATGAGCCATGAGCTTCGCACGCCGCTCAATGCGATCATCGGCTTCTCGGAAGTGATGGCTTCCGAAATCTTCGGCAAGCACGCCATTCCAACCTACAAGGAATATGCGCACGACATTCATCGTTCCGGTCAGCATCTGCTCGGCCTCATCAATGATGTGCTCGACCTGTCGCGCATTGAGGCGGGCCGCTACCAGATCACCGAAGAAGATATTGATCTCGTTCAGGTGGCAGAAGATTGCCGCCGCATTCTCGAAATTCGGGCCCAGGCCCAGCGCGTGACCATCGTTTCGCAGTTCGATGCGAATTTGCCCATCGTCTATGGCGATGCCCGCGCGCTCCGTCAGATATGGATCAACCTGCTGACCAATGCCGTGAAGTTCTCGCCGCCGGAAAGCTCCGTTCTCATGTTCATCCGCATGGAAGAGAATGGCGAACTGCGCTTCGGCATTCACGACAACGGGCCGGGCATTGCGGAATCGGAAATCGAGAAAGTGTTGCAGGCATTCACGCAGGGCGCATCCGGTCTTGCCCAGCCGGGCAAGGGATCGGGCCTTGGCCTCTCCATCGTGAAGGGCCTGCTTGCGGTGCATGGCGGACGCTTCGAGCTTACGAGCCAGCTCGGCAAGGGCACGCAGGCTGAATGCGTGCTGCCCGAACAGCGACTGCGCGTGCGCACCGCAATGGCGCGCAGCGCCTGATCCTGTTCAGCGTGGCGGTAGACGCCGCCTCTCCACCAAAGAAAAAGGCCGCTCCGAAGAGCGGCCTTGATCGTTTCACTGTCTCGCCAATCAGGCGGCGTCGGCGTAGCGCTTCAACTGGTAATCGACATTGCCGAACTGCGTGTCGATCATCGTCAGGCGCTTGAAGTAGTGGCCGACATTGAGTTCGTCGGTCATGCCCATGCCGCCATGAAGCTGCACGGCCTGCTGACCAACGAAACGGCCAGCCTTGCCGATCTGCACCTTGGCGCCTGCGGCGGCGCGTGTGCGTTCGGCTGCGTCTTCATCGAGCTTCAGGTTCACCATGTAGGTCATGGAGACGGACTGCTCATAGGCCATGAACATATCGACCATGCGGTGCTGCAGAACCTGGAACTTGCCGATCGGCACGCCGAACTGCTTGCGCGTCTTGCAGTATTCCACGGTCGCGGTGTTGAGTTCCTTCATGCAGCCCGTGGCTTCCGCCGCAAGAGCAGCGATTGCCTGATCCGTGATCTTCTCGACGAGCGGCAGACCCTTGCCCTCTTCGCCGATCAGCGCATCCGCATCGACCTTCACATTTTCAAAGGTGATTTCCGAAGCGCGGCGGCCATCGACCGTCGGGTAGTCGCGTGTCGAAACGCCGGCAGCCGACTTGTCCACGATGAACACCGACACGCCGTCGCGGTCGCGCTGGCCGCCCGAGGTGCGGGCCGTCACGATGAGCTTCTGTGCCCAGGGCGCGCCGAGAACAACGGCCTTGTAACCGTTGATGACATAGCCCGAACCGTCCTTCTTCGCCGTGGTGGTGAGGTCGGCGAGGTTGTAGCGGCCCTGCGGCTCGGCATAGGCGAAGGCCCAAACCGTTTCGCCGCCGATAATGCCGGGGATATGCGCTTCCTGCTGCGCGGCCGAGCCGCCTTCACGCAGGAAACCGCCCGCGATGACCACCGTTTCGAGGTAAGGCTCGATGACGAGGTGACGGCCGAACTCTTCCATGACGATCATGGTTTCGATGGCACCACCGCCAAGACCGCCCTGCTCTTCGGAGAATGGAGCCGCGAGAAGGCCAAGTTCCGCGAACTGCGCCCAGATTTCAGGACGCCAACCTTCAGCCGACTTCGCCACCTTGCGGCGTGTCTCGAAATCATATTTGTCGCTGAGCAGGCTCTGCACGGTGTTGCGGAGCAGGGTTTGCTCCTCGGTGAACGAAAAATCCATCTCTTCCGACCTTCCCTCGTGGTGATGTTTTTGAGTGCCCTTGCGACCCTTAAAGGCCGAGCACCATTTTTGCGATGATGTTGTGCTGGATCTCGTTCGATCCACCATAAATCGAGGTCTTGCGCATATTGAAATAATCCTGCGCGACGCCCTGCGAGCCTTCGGGTCCGGGCACGAATTCATTGCCCGTCACGTTGAGGCGCGGTGCTTCAACAAAGGCGTAATTGCCCACCGCTTCCAGCGCAAGCTCGGTGATACGCTGCTGGATTTCCGTGCCCTTGATCTTGAGAATGGAGGCTTCCGGGCCTGGGCCGCGTCCCTTGCTCTCGGCGGCAAGGGTGCGAAGCTCCGTCACCTCAAGCGCGGAAAGCTCAATCTCGACTTCCGCTACCTTGCGCGCGAACTCATCCGTCTTGATGAGCGGCGTGCCATCCACAAGTTCTGCACCGGCGAGCTTCTTCAGGCGTTCAATCGCCTTCTTGGAGCGCGCCACGCCCGCGATGCCCGACCGCTCATTGCCGAGCAAGAACTTCGCATAGGTCCAGCCCTTGTTTTCCTCGCCGATCAGGTTTTCGGCAGGAACCTTCACATCTTCAAGGAAGACTTCGTTTACCTCATGCGAGCCGTCCATCGTGATGATGGGGCGCACGGTGATGCCCGGCGTCTTCATGTCGATCAGAAGGAAGGAGATGCCTTCCTGCTGCTTCGCATCGGGGTCCGTGCGGACGAGGCAGAACATCCAGTCCGCATGCTGGGCGAGCGTCGTCCATGTCTTGGAGCCGTTGACGATGTAGTAGTCGCCCTCACGCACGGCGCGGGTGCGCAGGCTGGCGAGGTCCGACCCCGAACCCGGCTCGGAATAGCCCTGACACCACCAGTCGTCACCCGACAGAATACGCGGCAGGAAGCGCTTTTTCTGCTCTTCATTGCCGAAGGTGTAGATCACCGGGCCAACCATGGCGAGACCGAAGGGAAGCAGCGGCGTCGTCTCGGCGCGCGCATTCTCCTCGTTCCAGATGTAACGCTGGGTGATGGACCAGCCTGTCCCGCCATATTCCTTCGGCCAATGCGGCGCGACCCACCCCTTCTTATAGAGGATGCGGTGCCAGGCGAGGATTTCATCCTTCGTCATCTCACCGCGACGGGCGCCTTTCAGCTCCTGCGGATAGTTGTTGGCAATGAACTCCCGCACTTCGTCGCGGAACGCGAGTTCATCGGGGGAAAAGCTCATATCCATACGTCAAACTCCTGAACGGCCGATGCGCGAGCGGTGGCCGCCGCGCAATCAGCCCTGACTGTACCCCCGCGCGGGCGAATGTCGGCAGAATCCGGTTCCGCTGACCCCAGGCGCCCCCGCATCGGGTTTGTGCATTTTGGCGGTGATAATAGTCGCACCATCCCCTGTTGCAAGCGTGCCCTATCGTAAGCGGCGAACGGCGCGCTGTGCAGGGATGAACGGTCAGGCCACCCGGAAAAGCTCTCAAAGCTTGTCGCGCGTGACCGTTCCGCCATGCACCGCAAGAGCGGATTTCACGAATCCGAGCGCAAGCGCTGCCCCTGCCCCTTCCTCCAGCGTCATGCCGGTTTCGAGGAGCGGGCGCTTGCCGATGGCGTCCAGAAGCCGGGCATGGGCGGGATCCCCACTCGCATGGGCGGCAAGGCAATGGTCGAGCGCGGAAGGCTTCAGTTTCCAGAGAAGCGCCGCCGCCGCACAGGTGACAAAGCCGTCGAGCAGGACCGGGATGCGCTGATAGCGTGCCGCAAGAATGGCACCGGCGATTGCCGCCAGTTCCCGGGAGCCGACACGGCGCAGCGCCTCCAGCGGATCGGAAATCCGTCCCTCATGGGTTGCGAGCGCGGCGGCCACAGCATCAACCGCATAGGGTTCGCCGGGCGCCGTCCAGTCTTCCGGCTTGCCGCCCAGAAGGGCTGCGGCAAGAGCGGCGGCAGCAATACGCCCGCCCTCACCTGCCGCGCCGACGCACAAAAGATCCGTCCCGCCTGCAATCGCCTCCATGCCGAAGGCCATGGTGGCCGCACAGACCGCCTCCGACAGTGCCTCTTCGGAGCGAATATCCGGCACAGGCATGTCGAGCGCGAGATCAAAGACCTTGAGGCCCGCCTCCGCACCCAGCGCAAGCTGGTTCACCGGCGCGCCACCGGCTGCATAAAGCTCGACCAGACGGTGCGTGGCATCGGGCACCGCCCCCGGAATCGCTGCTGCAACGCCATGAGTACCGGCGAAAATCGCGATCAGGGGCCGCGTAACCGTGGGCTTCGCCATCGAAGCCCAGGCCGCCACCCACCCCGCAATCTCGGTGATGCGGCCAAGCGCCCCCTCCGCTACGGCAAGCGCCGATGTGCGCGCGGCAACGGCGGCGCGCGCCTCCTCATCGGCGGGCGGCAGCCCGTCGAGAAGATTGCGGATATCGTCGAAAGGCAGGCCGGTCGCGGCGCGGGACATTGACGCCTCTGATCTCACATGAAAGGACAGTAGGCGCTCTATACTCTTTCACATGCGCGCGGAGAACCCCTTGTCACAGCAGAGCCCCATAAAGAGCCCTTGCCTGCGCCTTTGCGCGGTGGACGGGCGCGCGAATATCTGCCGGGGCTGTGGCCGGACACTGAAGGAAATCGCAGGCTGGAGCGCCATGAGCGATGCGGAGCGCGACATCGTACTGCGCGACCTGCCGCGCCGGATCGGCACGCTCGGCTTCAAGGCGACCTCCCCTGATGAGGCGCTTGCAAAAATCCGGGACGCTCTCGACACCTGACTGTCAGCTATCCGGCATCTCGAGAACCGAGAGTATCTGCTCAGCAGATACCCCTCTCGGCCCCCGGAACGGATTGTCCTGAATGGCGATGAGCCAGAGCGCTATCACAGCGGCGAGACTGAAAAGCACGATAACTGTGCGATTCGATGCCACGCGCTCCAGAAAACCCATGCCGAGAACGAATTGCGTGAGCATGCCGAGCAGAAAAAGCGCCGTCCATGAAAAGCTCTGAAAATGGGTCGTGACGGTCGCAAGGCGGCTGGCCCGCGCGTCAACCACCTGCTGGGAAAGCGACAGCATGTGGCCATGCACGGCGGTTGATACGCCTTCGCGCGGCGGCAGGTCGGAAACGATGCGCATCACCGCAAGAAGAGCCTGAGCGGCACTCGCGCTTGCCTGCTCCTTGCGCATGGCCGGCCATTCCTCATCCACGACAAGGCGCCCATAGTCGCGAATGGCGGTGCGAATTTCCTGGCCGCCCTCCTCCATTGAAGCGCTGCCGACCATGAGGCCGAGCAGCGCGCCTGCCTCCATATCCACCGCGCGCTGCGCCGTCATATGCCGTTCCATTGTGTCCGCGAGCAGGAAAGCCGCGAACAATGCAAAAAGCGTCGAGATGGAAACGAAAGTCGGCAGGCCAAGCGCTGCATTCGCGAGACGCTCACGCCAGCGCGAATAACATTGCAGCCAATGAATGACAGCACCGGAAACCGTGAAGACACCGATCATCACACAGAGGATGAGCAGCGGATGAAATTGGAGCCAGAAACGGAACATGACCGCCCTTCCCAGAAACGAATCCTGATCCGTATGAAAGCGGAATATGGAAGGACGATAAATTCTTTTCAGACGGGCCGCCTGACGCGGGCTGTCACGCCTTCTTCAAGAATTCCGTCTTGAGAACAATGCCCTTCACCTTGGGCGCATTGCATTCGATATGCGTCGGATCACCCGTGAGGCGGATATTCTTGATGAGCGTGCCACGCTTCAGCGTGACCGAGCTTCCCTTGACCTTCAGATCCTTGATGACGGTGACGCTGTCGCCATCCGCGAGAACATTTCCGTTGCTGTCTCTGGTTTCGTCCGACATGCGGCACCTCTGGCTTCATGATTGATGAAGCCTCCATAGGAAATGGGAGGGAGAAGCGCAAGCTGGCTGCCTCAGCCGGCATCCTGTTTTGTGCGGAGGTTCAGCGGGTCGCGGTTGAGGACGCGACCTTCGAGGGCGCCGAGCCAGTCGAGGCCTTCGCGGAGTTTCACCACATCGCCGATCACGATGATGGCAGGGGCCTTGAAGCCGGTGCGGGCCACATCTTCCGCAGCCTGACCGAGCGTCGTCTCCAGCACGGCCTGATCTTTCAGCGTGGCGTTGCGGACAAGAGCGACGGGCTCATCTGCGCGGCGGCCATTTTCAATGAGCAGCGTCGCAATCGTGTCCAGATGAGAGAGCGCCATATAGAGCACGATGACGGGCGAGCCCCTCGCGATGGAGGGCCAGTCGAGATGCTCCGGCACCGCACCACCTGCCACATGGCCGGTGATGAAGGTGACGGCATGGTTCACATCGCGATGGGTGACGGGAATACCCGCATAGCCAAGGCCGCCCACCCCGGCCGTGACGCCGGGAACGATGCGGAACGGAATACCGGCATCAACACGCGCCAATGCTTCCTCGCCGCCCCGACCAAAGACGAAGGGGTCGCCCCCCTTGAGGCGCAGCACGCGCAATCCCTTGCGGGCAAGCTCCACCAGCCGCGCGGAGATATCGCGCTGCTTCGGACTCGGCTTGCCACCGCGCTTGCCGGAATATTCAAGTTTCGCACCGGGCTTTGCGAACTGGAGAACGGTTTCATCCACCAGCGCGTCATAGACAACGACATCTGCCTGCTGGAGCGCATTGAGCGCATGAAGCGTGAGAAGGCCCGGATCGCCCGGCCCTGCCCCCACAAGCCAGACCCAGCCGGGCTCGAAGGCAGGCAAGGCAAGGCGCGAAACAGCCTCCGCGGACCCTTCCGGTGCGGAAGAGCCCGTGCGTGTGCCCGTCAGGGATATGACCTTGCCTTCGCTCATTTCACAAATTTTGCTTGATAATTATCTTCAAAATGCAACCTAGCATGTAAATAAGGGCATGTCTCGCGGCTTATTCAACCCGCGTCATTACGCTTTTCTCACCCTCCTGCGCTAGGCTCATCCTATGAAACGAAACAACTGGACATGGGCTGCCTTCTTTCTGCTCGGCGTGGCGGCATTGGTGCTGTTTCTCTTCAACCGCTTTCCCGGCGCACTGGAGAGCGAAAACAGCCAGATGCGGCTCGTCCACAGCCTGCTCTTACTCGGTCTTGTCGGCGGAAGCCTCGCGCTTGGATGGCGGGAACGGGCGGGCGTGGCACTGAAACAGGCGCTGGCCTGGATGGCGATCGGGCTGGTACTGGTGATCGGCTATTCCTACCGGGATGTCTTTTCGGATATGGGCCAGCGGGTCCAGTCCGAGCTTGTGCCCTCTGCACCTGTCGAGAGGGAGCCGGGAACTGCCTATCTCTTGCGTGACCGCACCGGGCATTTCCATGCAGACGCGCTGGTCAATGGCACGCATATCCGCTTCATGGTGGATACCGGCGCGAGCGATGTAGCCCTTACCGCAGCCGACGCACGCCGCCTCGGCATCGACCTGCAATCCCTCGCCTACTCCACCCCCTATCAGACAGCGAATGGCACGATCTACGCCGCGCGGATCATACTTGATCGCGTCACCGTCGGCGGGATCGAGTTGCGCGATGTGCGCGCTTCCGTCACCCAAGGTGAGGGGCTTGGCACCTCGCTTCTCGGCATGAGCTTTCTTGGCCGCCTTGATGCGGTGGAAGTGCGCGGCGAGCGCCTCGTGCTCCGGCAATAACGCCCAACTGCCGCCGCAATCCCGCCTCACACAATTACATCGCAACTTATCCCCGCCCCGCTGTTTGAGTATATAAACGCTACTTTCCAGCAATTCCGCCTTCCGGAGACGACATGACGCTGAAGCCCCGCGCCGATCTGAAGCCCAATACACCCGAATTCGAAAATCTGCCGCTCGTCTCTCCCAATGGTTTTCGTGAATATGACGCGCGCTGGCTCTTCGAGAAGGAGATCAACCTTGTCGGCGTGCAGGCGCTGGGGCTTGGGCTTGGGACGCTGATTCATGAAATGGGTGTGCGCCCTGCCATTGCGGTGGGGCATGACTTCCGCTCCTACTCCGCCTCCATCAAGCAGGCGCTTATCATCGGGCTGATGAATGCGGGCTGCGAGGTGCATGATATCGGCCTCGCACTTTCACCCGTCGCCTATTTCGCGCAGTTCGCCCTTGATGTGCCCTGCGTTGCGATGGTGACAGCGAGCCACAATGAGAATGGCTGGACCGGCGTGAAGATGGGCGCGCAGCGGCCGCTCACCTTCGGCCCGGATGAAATGTCCCGGCTGAAAGAGATTGTGCTTTCCGGCAATGGCGCCCCCCGCGATGGCGGGCGCTATATCCGTGTGGAAGACATGGCGGCACGCTATATCACCGATCTCACCGACCGCCCGAAGATCAAGCGCAAGCTCCGCGTTGTTGCCGCCTGCGGTAATGGCACGGCGGGCGCCTTCGCGCCGAAAGTGCTGGAGGGTATTGGCGTTGAGGTGATCCCGCTTGACTGCGAGCTCGACTACACCTTTCCGCGCTATAATCCGAACCCGGAAGATATGGAGATGCTTCACGCGTTGAGCGCGAAGGTTCTGGAAACGGGCGCGGATGTCGGCCTTGGCTTTGACGGCGATGGCGACCGCTGCGGCGTGGTGGACAATACGGGCGAGGAAATTTTCGCGGACAAGGTGGGCGTCATGCTTGCGCGCGACCTTTCCGCCCGGCACCCGAATGCCCAGTTTGTGGTTGATGTGAAATCAACCGGCCTCTTCCTGACCGACCCCGTGCTCATCGCAAATGGTGCAAAGACAGATTACTGGAAAACCGGCCACTCCTATATCAAGCGGCGCGCGCATGAACTGAAGGCGCTGGTGGGCTTTGAGAAGTCCGGCCACTATTTCTTCAACCCGCCCATCGGGCGCGGCTATGATGACGGGCTCGTTTCCGCCATTGCAATCTGCGATATGCTGGACCGCAACCCGGACAAGAAAATGTCCGATCTGCGCGAGGCGCTGCCCAAGACATGGGGCTCGCCCACCATGTCGCCCTATTGCCCCGACGAAAAGAAATATGAAGTTGTGGAGCGGATGGTGTCGCTTTTCACCACCATGGCAAAAGAGGGCGAGCCGCTTCTCGGCCAGAAAATCCGCGACGTGGTAACGGTGAACGGCGTGCGCGTGACGGTGGAAGACGGCACATGGGGCCTTGTGCGCGCCTCCTCCAACAAGCCGGGCCTCGTGGTCGTGGTTGAAAGCCCGGCATCGGAAGCAAACATGCGCGCCATGTTCGCCGAGATCGACAAACACCTCTCCGCCCAGCCGGAAGTGGGTGAGTACGATCAGAAGATTTGAAGCAAGCGCGCTTTGATGACCGGGCGGGGAGTCCCCATCGATGTCACATCAGGAAAAGCTGATCGACGCGGTGGACACGCTTCTGCCCGCGCTGCTGCAAGGCCTGGATGCGCTTGGCTTCATCGCGCGGCATCTGCATCCACCGCTTCTGCCCTCGCTCGCTGAACAGGCCGCGCCCATAGCGACGAAGCTGAAGGCAGCGCGCGGCGCTTTTGACGCGGTGGAATGGCCTGAAGAGTTCAACCGCTTTGCCACGCATATTGGCGAGGCAACGAGTGAGGCCGAAGCAGCGTTTGACGGCTTGCATATTGCCGCGAATGAGCGTGACGCCGCCGCCATCGGCGGGCCGGTCTTCGCCGCCTATCGCGCGCTCCGGCATGTGCCGCGCGCGATGGAAGCGCTCTACCCCGTCTCGCCCATGCTACCGCCCGTGAGCCGCTTCTTCCTTGATGATGACGCGCGGAACGATGCCGCACTGATCGGCCAGCTTGCAGAAGGTGCGGCGCGCGACGATACAGGCGTCCATCACTTCGGAAATAGCAAGGGCCAGCGCGGCGGCTTCTCACTCTATGTGCCGGAGAATTATGATCCGGCGCAAGCCTCTCCACTCATCATTGCGTGTCATGGCGGTAGCGGGCATGGGCGCGGCTTCCTCTGGAGCTGGCTTCGCACGGCGCGCTCGCGCGGTTGTCTTCTACTCTCGCCTACATCGCTTGATGCTACATGGTCGCTCATGGAGCCGGAGCAGGACCGCGCGAGCCTTGCGCGGATGATGGCGCATGTGAGCGAGCGGTGGAATGTGGACAGCTCGCGCATTCTTCTCACCGGCATGAGCGATGGTGGCACCTTCACCTATCTCGCGGGGCTTGCGGGTGGGCCGTTCACCCATCTCGCGCCTGTTTCTGCGGCGTGGCATTCCATGTTGATGGGGGTCGCCTCTCCTTCGCGCCTTGGGGGCCTGCCGGTTTACATCACGCATGGCGCGCTCGACTGGATGTTCGCCGCCGACATGGCGCGGCTGGCGCAGGCCGAGCTTTCAGCGTCGGGCGCGCGCGTTACCTATCGCGAGATTGCAGATCTCTCGCACACTTACCCGTCCGAAGAAAATACCCGCATCGCTGCGTGGTTTCTTTCCTGAGGATCAGGCAAAGAGCCGGTAGAACATCTGCACCGAGGTAATGGCGAGGAAAAGCGCGAAGGCGCGGATAAGCGCTTTCTGGCTGATCGCATGGGCAAGCGCCGCACCCCAGGGTGCCGCAAGAACCGAGAGCGGCGCAATGAGCGCAATGCCGACAAGGTTCACATAGCCGATACTGAAAGGCGGCAGTGCCGGATCATCCCAGCCCGCCCAGATGAAACCGATCACCGCAGGCACCGCAATGAGCACGCCGAGGCCCGATGAGGTGGCGACTGCCTCGCGCGCATCCTTGCCATAGAGCGTCATGAAGCTCACCGCGAATGTTCCGCCGCCAATGCCCATCAGCGCAGAGAGCACACCGATGACGCCCGCAACCGAGAACTGCATCGGCTTGCTCGGCAGGTGCGTGCCAAGACGCCAGCTTTCCTTGCCGAACGCCAGATTGGCCGCCACGAGCAATGCAATGCTGGCAAAGATGCCCGTGAGCGCATCCCCGCTGACCCAGGCCGCGATCACCGTACCGAAACCGACACCAAGCAGAATGGGCAGCGCCCAGCTTCTGAGCATCTCCCAATCCACCGCTCCCTTTTTCGCATGTGCGCGAACAGAGCGGATAGAAGTGAGGATGATCGTGCCGAGCGATGTGCCAACAGCAAGATGCATCCGCACCGCTTCATCGATGCCCAGCAGCGTGAACACATGATAGAGCACCGGCACAATGACGATGCCGCCGCCCACACCGAGCAGCCCCGCCAGCACACCGGCGATGAGGCCGGTAACGGCAAGCCCCGCCGCGAAGGGCGCGAGTTCGAGGAGCGACATCGCTTCGATATTCATGACCGGATTTTCACTCTACTGGGCAGCAAGGACGGGTTGATCACGGGATACCAGCGCCATTGCATCGCGGATGACATCAACACCCGCGCCGGGGCGTGGGGCATTCTCTGAAATATGACGCCGGAAAGCGCGTGCGCCGGGCTGCCCCTGGAAAAGACCCAGTATGTGCCGCGACATCGCGTGAAGATGCGTTCCCTGCGCAAGCTCTCTTTGCACATAAGGGAGGAAGGCTTCAAGCACTTCATGGCGCGAAAGCGGCGGGCGCGCCTCGCCATAGAAGCGCGTATCGACTTCGGCCAGCAGATAGGGATTTTGATAGGCCGCGCGACCAAGCATCGCGCCATCCACATACGCGAGATGAGCTTCCGCTTCATCAAGCGTGGTGATGCCGCCATTGATGATGATTTCCAGTTCCGGCATTGCCTGCTTCAGGCGATAGACCAGAGGGTAATCAAGCGGCGGTATGTCGCGATTTTCTTTGGGCGACAGGCCCTGAAGCCATGCTTTGCGCGCATGGACGATGAGCGTTTCGCATCCCGCCTCGCAAACGGCGCGCGCCATGGCGGGCAGCGCCTCTTCCGGCTCCTGATCGTCCACCCCGATGCGGCATTTGACGGTGACCGGAATGGAGACGACAACGCGCATCGCCTCCACACAGCGAGCGACGAGATCCGGCTCCAGCATGAGGCAGGCACCGAACCGGCCGGACTGCACACGGTCTGACGGGCAACCGACATTGAGGTTCACTTCGTCATAGCCAAAGCCCTCGGCGATCCGCGCCGCCTCGGCAAGTTCTGCAGGCTCCGACCCGCCAAGCTGCACGGCAACCGGATGTTCCGAAGGATCAAACCCGAGCAACCGCTTCCTGTCCCCATGCAGAACCGCTCCGGTCGTGACCATCTCGGTATAAAGAAGTGCACGGCGCGAGATGAGGCGCAGGAAAAACCGATCATGCCGATCGGTCCAGTCCATCATGGGGGCGACGGAAATAGTTTTGCTCGGGGCAGCCATGGCGGCGACAAGCAATACACGAAGTCTCGCCCCGCGTTAAGCGTTCTGACTTGCCTGATGCTTGCGGGACGCGCCTACCTGCGCTTCTGCGGCGTTCACGCGATCATTGTGTCACGGCATGGCACCGTCGGGGGCTGGTTGCGTTTCTTCCGGGCCTCGACTTGACCGCAATTCCTTTGACAGTTTGCGCTCAATCTTCCCGATGAGGGACATTTCCTGCTGAAATGCCTCTTCTCCCTTTGCTTCTCTGATCCTGCCCACTCTTTCATATGCGCGAACCAGCGCGTAACACTGACTGGCCAAAGTGAGCAGCCGGATTGAGAGACCCGTCTTCTCCGAATATTTCTCGATCATCATGTCAAAGAAACGGGCGGTCTTTTTCGAACGCAGGCCGCGCCTGAAAAAGTGGTGAAACTCCGCTCCGGCGATGTTATTGCCGACGAGACCAAAATCCAGCAACCGAACCGTACCCGCCGCACTGTCAAATGCCATGTTCGGCCAGAAGAGATCGTTGTGACTCATAAAGACCGGTTGCTTCGCAAGCTGCTTGCTTACTCTTCGTACGATGCGCTGACCGGTATCAGCCAGCCCGAATTTGGTATGGGCAGCCTCTATTCTTTTCTCCCAGCTCTCGAGG
>NZ_JBATWS010000003.1:0-5504 GCF_049672805.1 Parvibaculum sp. | reverse complement strand
GGTTAAGCGTTGGGGCGTTGCGAAAGATGTAGCTGCCACGTTCTTTCTCCATCCTGCTCGGCTCACCCGCTGGAAGGGGCAGCTTGTCTCGGTGGAAGCAGCACGCCTTCTCGTGGCGCGCGGCCTCACACAGTTCACGCTGCTTCTCGCAGGCGATGCGCAGGGCCGCGATGGCTATGTGGAAGAGCTGGAAAGCAGGATCGCCGATGCAGGGCTTCAGCATCATGTCCGGCTCACGGGTCATGTCGAGGACATGGCAGCCGCCTATGCGTTTTCCGACTGCGTGCTCTCCCCGTCGATCGAGGCGGAACCTTTCGGGCGGACGGCGGTGGAAGCGCAAGCGGCCTCCCGCCCCGTCATCGTGTCGGATGCAGGCGGCCAGCGCGAAACGGTGATCGAGGGTGAAACAGGTTTCCGCGTGGCCTCAGGCGACGCATCCGCCCTTGCCGATGCCATGGCACGGGTGATGGAAATGGGGCCGGAAGCCCGCGCGGCGATGGGTGCGGCGGGCTACCAAAATGCCACTACGCATTATTCCGCGGCCCGGATGTGCGCCACCACGCTCGCCATTTATGCGCGGCTCATCGCGCAGAACCGGGCGGGGAAGTGAGGAAAACCGTCATTGCCGTGTGGCTCGGCGCGGGTGGCGCGGCCCATGCGCGCGCATCGCTTCTGGCGGTGCGGGGCGCCCATCCCGCTGCACACCTCATCCTTCTCACGACACCCGATGGCCTGAAAGCAGCAGGCGATCTCGTTGATTCCGGCTGGGAAGACGGTGCCTTGCGTGGAGCATCGGCCTTTCTGGCGCGGGCGCGGCGCTTGTCCTGGGCCTCGGCGGACCATATCTATGATCTGGAAGTCGGCCCGATGACGAGGCTCCTGCGCTTCTGTGTGTGGCCGAGGCCACAATGGCACGAAAGAGCGCCGTCTGGCAGCGCAGCGGGCGCTGTCCCGCCTGTTTCTTGACTTGCGGGCGGCGGGCTTCAAATCTATAGCTGTGCTTGGTTTTCCGGAGGATGCCGGGGTACGGCACCATCGGGAACGGATCAGAATGCGGGTGCCGCCGGAAGCGGGCTTGCATCATTTCCGTTCCCGGGCGCAATCCCGCGGCCGGAGTCGATAAAAGGAGAAGTGTTCATAGCTCGCAGACCGATGCAGGCGCCGCCCACGAAAGAGGGCCCGCGCATAAACGACATGATCGTTGAGCCGACCGTGTTGCTCATTGACGCCGAGGGCGAAAAGCGCGGCGTTATTCCCACCGATGAAGCGATCCGCATGGCTGAAGAGGCCGGCCTGGATCTGGTCGAGGTGTCGCCTAACGCGAAACCTCCCGTATGCAAGCTTCTCGACTACGGGAAATTCAAATATCAGGCCCAGAAAAAGGCCAACGAGGCGCGCAAGAAGCAAAAGACCGTTGAGGTCAAGGAAATCAAGATGCGCCCGAATATCGACACGCATGACTATGAAGTGAAAATGCGCTCGATGCTCCGTTTCTTCGATGAAGGCGACAAGGTGAAAGTCACCCTTCGCTTCCGTGGCCGCGAAATGGCGCATCAGGAGCTTGGCATGCAGCTTCTCAACAAGGTGAAGGACGAAGTGGACGCGATCGCGAAGGTCGAATCCTATCCGCGCCTTGAGGGGCGCCAGATGGTCATGGTGCTGGCCCCGCGCTGAACCGCGTTGCATGGGAATGAAGAAGGCCCGGTTCTGCGACCGGGCCTTTTTGTATGACCCTAAGAGCCAAGCACCTTTGCGAGTCGGTCCGGCCGGTCGGTGATGATCGCCTCGACGCCAAGCCCGATCAGGCGCTTCATGTCGGCTTCCTCATCCACCGTCCAGCCGGAAACGGAGAAGCCGAGCTCACCGGCGAGGGCGACTGTCTCGGGCGTGATGTCGCCAAACCAGGCGAACCAACCATCGGCGGGGGCGGCACCGATCGCGCGCAACATGCGCTCGGCGAAAGTCGCGCCCTGCTGGTTGCGCCAGTCATATCCGGCAAGCCAGGGCGCACCGGCGGCAGAAGCGCGGCGGAGGGCTTCATCTTCCGAGCCAGGCTTGTCAAAGGCGGCCGAACCATCTTCCGGATCGATCTGGAAGAAGGGTGATGTCGTGAAGGCATTGCGGATTTCAGGCGCGATCTCCTTCGCGCGGACAAGGCAGCGCCAGTCAAAAGAGATGAGCGTGACGGTCTTTTCGAGCCCGTATTTCCGGGTAAGCGCCACCGCAGCATCCGCCAGTTCCACCGGATCAGCAGATTGCGACAGATCGAGTAGCGCCGTCTTCAGTTCTACATAAAGGCGAAAGCCGGGCTTCGTCTTCTCTTTCACGAGCCGGTAAACATCATCGAGAAGCGGGATGCGCTCGCCATCAAGCGGCGCCTGTTCGGGGTAGCGCCCCGCATAGCCTGCGCCGGGGCGAAGCCGCCCGACATCATAGGCGCGCAGTTCCTCATAGGTCAGCGTCTTCAGAAGCGGCGTCGGGCGTGTGAGCCATTCTCCATCCGCGCCACGGGCAATGGCGGGCTTCAGGCTCTCATCATGGTGGACGATCAGCCGGCCATCTTTCGAGAGATGCACATCAAGCTCGATCCCGTCTGCGCCCGTCTCGATTGCCCGCTCAAAGGCACCCATTGTGTTTTCGGGCCAGAGCCCCGCGCCCCCGCGATGGGCAATCTTAAGTGGCTTCCTCATCAACAACCCCGATATCTGGTGAATTTCGTCCGTCACGGCACAAAAAAATCGGCTGAAGCCTATATGCGAGCGCCATCAATCGTCCATCGCCACCTGATCGCCCCATTCCGGATTTATAAGCACTGGCTGATACCAGACATGCAGACTTAGCCTCACATCGCTCTCGCAACGGTCAGGCGAGGACGTTCGAAGGGGCGTTTGCAAGTCGGTGGCCGGGGGGCGGAGCGACATATTTGTCCACCACGAGACCGGTACCCAATGTCCTTATTCAATATCTGGCGGCGCCTCACGAACCGCCGCAGGAGCAGAAAACGCTCCTTTTATGAGTCGCAGGAAGTGATGCGTCAGGTAGTCGAATCGGTCGGGCCGATCGATATGCGGCTTGTGCCGGATTCAGACCTGCGCAGTATTGTGGCGGCAGAGAAAAGCGATCTGCGGCGGGTGGCGGCAGAAAAGGAACTGGCCTTCCGGGCGGCGCATCGGAATGCAGCCTCGGCTCATGCACATAGGCCCCATTGACGGTCTGAAGCCTCTCAGAGCCTGATCGACCTCACCCGCTTCTGTAAACTCGCAGAGGCGGGGTTTGCCTATTACACTCCTCCCATTGGCAATGAAAACAGACGTACCCGGATATCCCCCGGAGTACGCGACGGGAGGTGGCCTATGAAGTTTGGCGTGTTCTACGAATTGCAACTGCCGAAGCCCTGGAATGAGGGAGACGAGGCGCGTCTGTTCCACGAAGCACTGGAGCAGATCGTTCTGGCAGACAGGCTTGGCTATGATCACGCCTGGGAAGTGGAACATCACTTTCTTGATGAATATTCCCATTCTTCCGCACCGGAAGTGTTTCTCGCGGCAGCGGCTTCCGTCACGAAGAATATCAGGCTGGGCCACGGCATCCGCCAGGTCATTCCGAACTACAACCATCCCGCCCGCACGGCAGAAGGTCTCGCAACGCTCGACATCATGTCGAACGGGCGTGTCGAGTTTGGTATCGGCGAAGGGGCGACGCGGCTGGAGCTTGGCGGCTTCGGCATTCCCGCCAAGGAAAAGCGCGCCATGGCAATCGAAGCTGCAGAGCAGATCGCCAATATGATGGTGCTCGATCCCTATCCGGGTTTCGAAGGCAAATATTTCTCCATGCCCTGCCGCAACGTGCTGCCGAAGCCGGTGCAGCGCCCACATCCGCCCATGTGGATGGCCTGCACCAACCGCGACACGATCCGCATTGCGGCATCGCTCGGCGTCGGTGCGCTTGCTTTCTCCTTCCTTGACCCGGAAGAAGCGCATCACTGGTCGGAAATCTATTACGGCATCATCAAATCGGAAGAGTGCCGCCCCATCGGTCACAGCGTGAACGCAAACATTGCGATGGTGTCGAACTTCTCGCTGCATCACGACCGTGAAGAAGCCATTCGCCGTGGCCATGAAGGCTTTGAATTTTTCGGCTATGCGCTGAACGCGCTTGTCGCGCATGACACGGTGCCGGGTCGCACGAATATCTGGGGCGATTACATCAAGGCGCGCGGCAACCGCACGCAGGAAGTGATCGATGCGGCAAAGCGGGCGGATGCCATTGCAACCGGCATCGGTACACCGGACGACATGCGCGCGCATCTCAAGGCCTTCCGGAATGCAGGCGTCGATCAGGTGATCTTCATGCAGCAGGCAGGCCGAAACAAGCATGAGCATATTTGCGAGTCGCTTGAGCTTTTCGCAAAGGAAGTCATGCCGGAGTTCAAGGCGGAAGCTGCCGAACGGGAAGCGAAGAAGCAGGCAGAACTTGCGCCCTATATCGAAGCAGCATTGAAGCGGAAGAACTGGATGCGTCCGCTCGAGGATCACGAGATCCCCGTGGTGAAGGCATCCGTGCAGAAGGCACAGGTCAATCAGTGAGCCTGAGCGATCCCTCGACAAAGGAGAGGAAAATGAAGAAAGCGATGATAGGGCTTTTCGCCGTGGTGGCCTTCGCCCTCGCGGCGTGTGACGATCCGGCGGAACAGAAGGCCGCTGAAGAGACTACCCCCGAAACCGTTGTCGAGGAGCAGATCGCCGATGACAACGCGCTGGGTGAAGAGGCCGCCGCTGAAAGCGACGCAGCCGATGTGAACGCCGCCATGAACGAGATGGAAGAAGGTTGCCGGGCGGCCGCCGAAGCCCTTGCCGTCTGGACCGGGAAGCCATGGGACGAGGCGAAGGAAGCCGTGAGCGCAGGCGAGGGTGTCGCAACCGTCCGTGTCATCCGGCCGGGTGAGCCTGTCACGATGGATTACCGTGCCAACCGCCTCAATGTTGAACTTGATGACGGTGACGGGATCGTCCGCATTTTCTGCGGCTAGGTGTCTTGCGGGCAGCGGGTGGGCAGATACGCCATCCGCTGCCACGCTTCTGCCCGATTTCACCTGCTTTCTCTCAGCTGACGCCGATGCCGGAGCTGTCTGCCCGGTGGAGCGCAATGGAAGGAGCGAAGAATGAAAAAGATGCGCGGTGGTCTTGCAGGCATGGTGGCGGTGGCCGCCTTCATGCTGGTTGCAGCTTGCGATCAGAACACGGAAGAACAGGCAAACGGCGAGGCTGCGCCGGAGGCTGTGGCGGAACTGGCAGAGAGTGATCTGCCCGATAGCCAGATGCCTGAAACCACATTGCCGGAAAGCGATCTGCCTGAAGCGACAGAAGGCGCAACGGATGCAGCCGCTGCTGCCGAAAATGGCGAAGCCGAATTCAACGCGGCCGTTGCCGGTTGTCAGGCCGCTGCCGATGCGCTTGGCGTCTGGGTCGGTCAGCCCTTCGCCGATGCCGAAGATGCCATCATGG
>NZ_JBATWS010000002.1:0-1830 GCF_049672805.1 Parvibaculum sp. | reverse complement strand
CCGCTTCCGGCACCATCGGCATATAGATGAGAACGCGGTCGCCCTTTGAAACGCCGTGCCGCTGCAACACGCCCGCAAAGGTGGCAACCTCGTCCAGCAATTCCACATAGGTGAATTTCCTGACACGGCCGAGCATGGCACTGTCATAGACCAGCGCCACCTGATCGCCGCGCCCGCCTTTCACATGGCGGTCAAGCGCGTTCCAGCAGGAGTTCGTTTCCGCGCCCACGAACCAGCGGGAAAGCCCGTCCTTCACTTCAAGGGTTTTGGTGGCAGGCTTGAACCAGTCGATCTCCTTTGCAGCTTCCGCCCAGAAGCCTTCCGGATCGCTCTTCCAGCTTTCGTAAACCTGTTTGTAGCGTCCCATCCGCTGCTCTCCCTTTTTTAGTTATTGCCCCTGTTCTAGCACGGCTGACAGCGAGTTTCATGCAAGGAGAAGCGCGTCTTGCCGCTCTCCCGCGCGCTGGGTAACGTGTGGCCTGCATCCTCCCTTCTCCCCGCGCCCGCGAGGCTTCCCATGTCGCAGAACCCCTATGAGCTCGACCTCGACCGGAACCCGGCAAACCACCAGCCCCTCTCGCCGCTTAGTTTTCTGAAGCGCGCGGCGGAGGTTTATCCGCAAAAGACCGCCGTGGTGCACGGGTCGCTCCGCCGCCCCTATGCAGAACTTTATGCGCGCTGCCAGCAACTCGCCTCCGCCCTTTCCGAGCGCGGCATCGGCCTTGGCGACACGGTGGCAGTGATCGCCCCCAACACGCCGGAAATGCTCGAACTTCATTACGGCGTGCCCATGGTTGGCGCGGTGCTGAACACGATCAACACGCGGCTTGATGCAGCCGCCATCGGCTTCATCCTCGATCATGGCGAAGCGAAATTCGTGTTCGTTGACAGGGAATATTCTAGCCTGGTGAAAGACGCCCTCGCGCTTGCCAAGGTGAGGCCCCTCGTCATCGACATTGACGATCCCGAATATGACGGACCGGGCGAGCGCATCGGCGAGACGGATTATGAAGCCTTCATCGCGAAGGGCGATCCGCATTTCAATTGGCACCTGCCCGCCGATGAATGGCGGGCGATCAGCCTGAACTATACGTCCGGCACCACCGGCAATCCGAAAGGCGTCGTCTATCACCATCGCGGCGCCTATCTCCTCGCCATGGGCAATATCGTGACGGCGGGCATGACCGGCAATTCCGTCTATCTCTGGACGGTGCCCATGTTCCATTGCAATGGCTGGTGTTTCACCTGGTCGCTCAGCGTGGTGGCAGGCACGCATGTGTGTCTGCGCCGCGTGACCGCCGCGAACATCTTCAATGCCATTGCCGCGCATGCGGTGACACATATGGCAGGTGCGCCCACGGTGATGGGTTTTCTCGTCAATGCGACGGAAGAAGAGAAGAAGCCGCTGCCCAATACGGTGCATTATTTCGCGGCTGCCGCACCGCCGCCCGCCGCCACCATTCGCAAGCTTGAGGCGCAAGGCTTCAACGTGATCCATGTCTATGGCCTCACCGAAACCTACGGCCCTGCCGTGGTGAATGCCTGGCACGATGAATGGGATGAACTGGAAACTGAGAAACGCTCGGAAGTGAAAGCACGGCAGGGCGTGAACTATGCCGTGCTTGAGGGGATCTCCGTGCGCGATCCCGAAACCATGGAAGAAGTGCCGCGCGATGGTGAGACCATTGGCGAGGTCATGTTCCGCGGCAATGTCGTGATGAAGGGCTATCTGAAAAACCCGACGGCGACCGCGGAAGCCTTTGCCGGTGGCTGGTTCCACTCGGGCGACCTCGGCGTCTGGCACAAGGATAATTACATCCAGCTCAAGGA
>NZ_JBATWS010000001.1:0-16783 GCF_049672805.1 Parvibaculum sp. | reverse complement strand
GACAACACTTATGGGCGGCTGCCAGACATTCGACAGCCCCTTGAGCACGAGATACATGCCGAAAACGCCGACCATGAGGCCGATCATCACCGGCACCCAGTGTCGCGCGGCGCCGATCCGGTCCTCGCGGAAGAGAACGCGCCACTTCACAAAGGCGAGAAGCGCCGCCGCGATCACACCGCCCATCAGCGGCGAGACGACCCAGCTTGCTGCAATGGCGCCAATCATCGGCCAGTTGACGGCAGCTACACCGGCAGCCGCAATGCCCGCGCCGACGACGGCACCGACAATGGCGTGTGTGGTGGAAACGGGTGCGTTCAGGAAGGTGGCAAGATGCGTCCAGACAGCAGCCGCCAGAAGCGCCGACATCATCAGCATGACGAAGTTGCGGACTTCCATCGTTGCCGGTGGCTCGATGATACCCTTGGAGATGGTGTCCACCACATCACCGCCCGCGAGAATGGCGCCTGCTCCCTCGCAGATCGCGGCAATGAGAAGCGCTGCCCCGAGCGGCAGCGCCCTGCTGCCCACGGCGGGGCCCATATTATTGGCAACATCATTCGCGCCGATATTGAGCGCCATATAGCCGGCGATCACACCGCCAGCGATGACGAAGACGCTGAGCGGGCCAACAGGCGCAAGGCCGCTCATGAAGAGGAAAACGGCTACCAAAAAAAGGAGAGCAAGGCCCGGTGCGGCAATAGACCGTGCAAGGGCATACGTCGCTTCTTCCAACCGGCCGACCTTTTTCAGGTCTTTATCAAGCGCGCTTTTGGGCACGTATCCCCCAACAGAGCCATTTTCCAGTCAGGCGTTCACTTCGGGGAGTGCTTATCATCCCCCGGCGCGCGCGCCTAGTGTTTATGATGTTTTTCCGGGTTCTGTGTGAAGGAAATCATTCGGGTGGCAGAAGGGGCCAATCCACGATCCGGCCCTCCAGATCTTCCATATCCGCGTCATCCTCATGAAGGAACCGTCCGTAGACGGACATGCCTGCCAGCCGCACGGCCTCATACTCGCCCGAAACAAGCGGATGCCACCAGGGCAGGTCCTTCCCGTCCCGCACCAGCCGATAGGCGCAGGAAGGGGGCATCCATTCTATATCTTCGAGATTTTGGGGCGTCAGCGTCACGCAGTCGGGCACCCGCACCGAGCGATTCGCGTAGTCGGTGCAACGGCAGGTTTCCGCGTCCAGCAGGCGGCAGGCGATGTCGGTATATTCGATCTCGCCCGTATCCTCATCCTCAAGCTTGATGAGGCAGCACTTCGCGCAGCCGTCGCAAAGGCTTTCCCACTCCTCGCGGGTCATCTCGTCGAGGCGCTTCACGCGCCAGAAAGGTTCCGTCGTGCCGGTCATTCCGGGACAGAACCCCGCCGCGCCCGTTTTGTCAAAGGGGGACAATGACGCGCCCCTGCTTTGCCCCGATCCCGCCCTATTCACTGCACAAAGCTCTGACAGTCTCATTTTGGTCCGAAGGAAGCTGGCACGCCACTCGCATGAAACAGCTTAACGATGGACGCCCCTGATGGGTCTTGCGAGGCATTTACCTTGTCCGACGATGATGACATCGATCCGCACTACCCGATGCGCGCGCAACTGCGCCGCGCACAGGAAGCGCGTGATGCATCGACGGATCCGAGACAGGAGGACGAGCCGGACCTGAAGGGGCCGAAGCGGCCGCGCAGCCGCCTCGGGCGATGGGCAGGGATTCTGTCCTTTTCCCTCACCGTTTTTGCGGCGGGTTTTGCGGCCCTCGCCTTTCTCACCCTTCCCGATCTTCACCGTACACTTGAGCGTGGACAGGTTGAAACGCTCTCGATTCGCGTTCTGAATGCGAGCGGCGAAGAAATCGGCCAGCGAGGGCGTCGCACGGCGCCGACTGTGCCGCTTGGCGAAATGCCGCCCTATCTCATCAAGGCTGTTCTCGCCACCGAAGATCGGCGCTTTTACGAACACAAAGGCTTTGACGCACGCGGCATCACGCGGGCCATGTGGAGCAATCTCAAGGCCCTTTCCTTTGTTGAAGGCGGCTCCACCATCACGCAGCAGGTGGCGAAGAACCTCTATCTCGATAATCGCCGGACCCTGTGGCGCAAGGTGCAGGAAGCGCTGATTACCGTGTGGCTCGAAAACAATCTGAGCAAGGAGGAGATCCTCACCCTCTACCTGAACCGCATCTATATGGGTGCGGGCAGCTACGGTATGGATGCCGCGTCCCATTATTATTTCGGCAAGTCGGTGCGGGATGTATCGCTTGCAGAAGCTGCCATTCTCGCTGGCCTGCCGAAAGCGCCGAGCCGCTTTGCGCCGACAAATGATCTCGACCGCGCCCGGGCGCGCGCCAATCAGGTTCTCGACCGCCTCGTTGCATCTGGCAATCTGACCGAGAAGGAAGTCGCAGGCGCGCGCGAACATCCGGCGGAAGTGCTGCCGCGCACGCAGGAAGCGGGCCGCGAATATTTCGTGGACTGGGTGAGCGAGCGCGTGCGCGAACTTCTGCCCGACACAACGGGACGGATCACCGTTCACACCACACTTGATTCCAAAAGGCAGCAAGCGGCGGAAGAAGCCGTACGCAAGGCCGTGGCCGAAACGGGCGGTGATCGCAAGGTCAGTCAGGGATCGCTTGTGGCGCTTGGCCCCGACGGCGCGGTGCTCGCCCTTGTCGGCGGCACGTCCTATGTCGAGAGCCAGTTCAACCGCGCAACACAGGCAAAGCGCCAGCCCGGTTCCGCCTTCAAGCCTGTCATCTATCTCGCGGCGCTGGAAGCAGGCTTCACGCCGGAGACACAGATCGCCGATGAGCCGGTTTCATTCGAGGGCTGGGAGCCGCGCAACGCGACCGAGCGCAACTGGGGCACGGTGACGCTTGCGACGGCGCTTGCCAATTCGATCAACACGATCACCGTGAAACTCGGCGAGCGCGCAGGCATGGACCGCATTCTCGGCGCGGCTGAAAAGCTCGGCATCGAAGGCCCGCTGCCGCGCAACCTCTCCATTGCGCTTGGCAGTGCTGAAGTGTCTCTTCTCGAACTTACTTCCGCCTATTCCGTTTTCGGCAATGATGGCAAGCGCAGCGCGCCCTATGCGATCCGGCGCATCGAAGCGGAAAACGGGGACGTTCTCTATGCCCATGAGAGCGCGCCGGTGCAGGTCATCACCGCAGAGCAGGCGCGCGACATGACCTATATGCTTCATCAGGTCATCGCAGGCGGCACGGGCCGCGCAGCGGCTCCTTCCGGGCGGCTTGCGGCTGGCAAGACGGGCACCAGCCAGGACAATCGCGATGCGTGGTTCGTCGGCTATACCGGCCATCAGACGGTGGGTGTCTGGTTCGGCAATGACGACAACTCCCCGACGCAAGGAGCATCTGGCGGGAACTTCGCAGCCCTTGCCTGGCGAAACTATATAAATGCGTCAGAAGCCGGCCTGCCGCCTGCCCCGCTGCCGGGTGCCGTGCGCTACCGGGATGCGCCCATTGTGGCGGCGACAACGCCCCGAAGCGGCTTTTTTGCCGAACTCGCCAATCTTTTCGGCGCGGCCCCGAAGCTCGAGCGGAAGAAGCAGGAAAGCTCGGTGCCGAATTTCCGCGTTGGCGGGCGCTGACCCACTGAGGGATTTGCACCTCGCGCGCTGATGGGCCATACAGACGGCCAGAAGCAACGGGTTATTCGGAAATTGGCCGCTCCTCTCCTCGCTCTTCGCGACATCCGCACCGTATTCGCCGATCAGGTTCTGATTGGCGGGGCGAGCTTTGCGCTTGCGCCGGGCGACAGGCTTTGCCTTGTCGGGCGGAATGGCAGCGGCAAGTCCACCCTGCTCCGCATTGCGGCGGGGCTTGTCGATCCTGATGGCGGCGAGATTTTCCGCCAGCCCGGCACCCGCATCGCCTATCTCGAACAGGTGCCCGACTTTGGCGGCGCAAAGACCGTCATTGATTATGCGACCTCCGGCGGCGCGGAAGCCTACAAGGCTGCGGCGGCGCTCGACGAGCTGAAGCTTTCGCCCACCGCCGATCCGTCGAAACTCTCCGGTGGCGAGGGCCGCAAGGCGGCGCTGGCGCGGGTGCTCGCGGAAGAGCCTGATATTCTTCTTCTCGATGAGCCGACCAACCATCTCGATCTTCCTTCCATCGAATGGCTGGAAGACCGGCTCTCGCAATTCCGTGGTGCCTTCATTCTCATCAGCCATGACCGCGCCTTCCTGCGGCGTCTTGCGGCGGGCTGTCTCTGGCTCGACCGGGGTGTCATCCGCCGTCTCGACAAGGGCTTCGGCGCCTTTGAGGAATGGTCGGAACAAATTCTCGCCGAGGAAGAAGTTACGCAGCGCAAGCTCGACAAGCTGATCGAGCAGGAGACGCAATGGTCGCGCGAGGGGATTTCCGCGCGGCGCACCCGCAATCAGGGCCGCCTGCGCCGCCTTCATGCGCTGCGGGCAGAGCGCGCAAGCCATGTCCAGCAGACAGGCCGGGTGGAGCTTGCCGCTGAAAGCGGGTCGTCCTCCGGCTCACTCGTCATCGAGGCAAAAAACATTACCAAGGTCTGGCCGCAGCCTGATGGCAGCGAGCGCGTGGCGGTGCGTGATTTTTCGACCCGTATCATGCGCGGCGACAAAATCGGCCTGATCGGTCCAAACGGGGCGGGCAAGACAACGCTTCTGAAAATCCTCACCGGCGCGCTTGAGCCGGACAGCGGCACGGTGCGGCTCGGCACCAATCTCACTACCGTCTATATCGACCAGTCGCGCGGCTCGCTGAACCCGGAAGCGACCCTTTGGGATACGCTTTGCGAGGGAGGCGGCGATCAGGTGATGGTGCGGGGGAAGCCGCGCCATGTCGTCTCCTATCTGCGCGACTTTCTGTTCCGTGAGTCACAGGCGCGCCAGCCCGTGAAGGCCTTGTCGGGCGGAGAACAATGCCGCCTGCTTCTTGCCCGCGCGCTGGCGAAACCTTCGAACCTTCTCATCCTCGACGAGCCGACCAACGATCTCGATATGGAGACGCTCGACCTGTTGCAGGAAATGCTCTGCGACTATGAGGGCACGGTGCTTCTGGTGAGCCATGACCGTGACTTCCTCGACCGGGTTGTCACTTCCGTCATCGCGCTCGATGGCGAGGGGCGCGCGGAGGAATATCCGGGCGGCTATTCGGATTATCTGCGCCAGAGAAAGGAACGCACCGCCCCCGCCCGACAGGTGCAGCAGGCTGCCGCTCCCAAAGCCGAGCGGCCAAAGACACAGGCAAAGCTCAGCTACAAGGATGCCCGTGCGCTGGAAGAATTGCAGGCGCGGATGCCGAAGCTCGAAAGCGAAATCGCGGCTGCAGAGGAGCGGCTTGCCGATCCCGACTTCTATACGAATGACCCGGACGGGTTCCACAAGACGAGCGAAAAGCTCGAACGGCTCAGAGCCGAACTTTCCGAAGCAGAAGAACGCTGGCTTGAGCTTGAGATGAAGCGCGAGGAACTGGCGGGCGGATAGGCCTCTCCCCTCTCCCGATTAACCAAGCGGCGAATATCCCTTTGACCTTTTCGCGATGGCGGGATTGGATGAGCTTCCTGCTGATTCACGCGCGGGGGCGCTGCGTAATCGGTATGGTTTGAGAAGCCTGGCTCCAGAAGGGAGCCGCCGGGGGGACAATTCGTGAAGCTGGCCCTGAAGCTTGTTGCGGCATTTGTCGTGGCGCTCATCCTTGGAGCGGGTTCGGCCATCCTGCTCATTCGCAGCGGCGGTCTTGGCGGCGATGTTGCCGTTGGCCCCTGGGAAACAGACCTCACCATTGGCAGCACACAGGCCGACCCCTATACGCGCGCGCGTGTCGCCGTTGCGGGGCTTCTCGCGCTCAATCGCAACGAGACGATCTATTTCACCGCTCACCGCGATGATGCGGGCGACAAGCTGCGCATTTCCTGCAGCTATAAGATCACCGGCTTCGATCCGCCTGCACGCTGGTGGAGCATCACGCTTTATGGCGAAGACCACTATCTCATACCCAATCCGCAGAACCGGTATTCGGTAGGCGGTGAAACCGTGCAGCGGAACGAGGATGGCAGTTTCGTCATCCATGTTGGCCCTGAGGAAAGGGACACGAACTGGATTCCCACGGGTGATGGTCAAAATGGGGACACATTCACCATCACACTCCGGCTCTACAATCCTGACGACAAGGCAGCGCGTGATCCTGCCGGGATCAGCTTGCCGCAAATTGCCAAGGAGGCATGTGCGTCATGAAAACCTGGCCTTTGTGGATTGCGGGTGTAGCCGCCCTTGCTGCGGTGTTTCACATCCTGACCGTGTTCGTCTTTCCCTACGGCGTGATGAACCGCGCGATTGCCGGGATCGCCGCAGAGGCCGGAGGCGTCAACAAGGCGATCTATCCCGACCGCCCCACCGCCGAGGCGCGGGGCATTGTGCGCCCGAGCCCGGACCTTCTTTATGCCGCTTGCGTCTATGATGTTTCGGACCGGCCGGTGAAGCTCTCATCCCCCGTGCCGGAGACCTATTGGTCGCTTTCCACCTTTGCCGCCAATACAGATAATTTCTTTGTGGTGAATGACCGGGAAGTCCGGGGCAAGCGCATCGAGATCATTCTTGCCGCGAAGGAAGATACCGTGCCGGAGCCGGGCGTACCGTTGATCGTTGCGCCGAGCGAAAAGGGCATTGTCCTCTTCCGCTCTCTCGTTCCTTCGGACGAAGCCGTGGCCGAGATCGACACGCTCCGCAGACAGGCAAAGTGCGAACCGCTTTGAGACGCGGAAAGCTGCAACGCGTAGTAGCCCTCCCCTTCCGGCGCTGATACGATTTCGCCGCCTGAAAGAGACCGCGACCTGCCCGGGAGAAAATCCATGAATCGTACTTTCATTCTCGGCTGCATCGCCGCTGCCGTGGCTGTCGCCGTGGCGATTGTTCTGGTGCTGCAACCGGGTGGCAGTACGTCTGGCAATCTGCGCAGCGTGACTTTTGCGACAGACTGGAAGGCGCAAGCCGAACATGGCGGCTTCTATCAGGCGCTAGCCAATGGCTATTATGAGGAAGCGGGCCTTGATGTGAAAATCCTGCAAGGCGGCCCGGGCGTGAATGTGCCGCAGCTTCTCGCCGCGCATACGGTTGAGTTCGGCCTCGGCTCCAACAATTTCATTCCGCTCAACATCGCCGCTGCAGAAGCAGGCGCGAAGGCCGTGATGGCATCCTTTCAGAAAGACCCGCAGGTCTTCATCACCCATCCGCGTGATGATGTGAAATCCGTGGCCGACATGAAGGGCAAGCCGATCATGGTTGCGGATGCGACGGTGAGTGCCTTCTGGCTCTGGCTCAAGTCGAAATATGGTTTCGATGACAGCCAGATCCGTAAATACACTTTCAACCTCGCGCCCTTCCTCACCGACAAGAACGCCATCCAGCAGGGCTACCTTTCATCCGAGCCCTATATGATCCGCCAGCAGGGCATCGAGCCGCAGGTTTTCCTTCTGTCGGACTATGGCTATCCCGGCTATGCCGCCTTCATTCTCGCAAGTGACCGCCTCATCGCCGAAGACCCGGAAGTGGTGCAGGCCTTTGTCGATGCGAGCATTCGCGGCTGGGTCAGCTATCTCTATGGCGATCCCTCGCCCGCCAATGCGCTCATCAAACGCGACAACCCGGATATGACGGATGACATCATCGCCAATGCCATCCGGCTGATGCGGGAGAACGGCATTGTCGATTCTGGCGAGACGGTCGAACTTGGCGTCGGCGCAATGACGGATGAACGCTGGCTGCGCTTTTATAACGAGATGGTGGAAGCCGGTGCCTATAAGCCGACGCTCGATCTTCACACCGCTTACACGCTTGAATTCGTCAATCGCGGCGTCGGCCTCGACTTGAAGAAGGAACTTAGGGGCGAATGAGCGGCAAGCGGCCCGATGCCCCGCCTCTCCTTTCGCTCACGGGTATCGGCAAGACATATGCGAATGGCATTGTCGCGCTATCGGGCATTGATGCGTCGATCCGCGAAGGGGGCTTCGTGTCTCTCGTTGGCCCGTCCGGCTGCGGCAAGAGCACCTTGCTGCGCATCATTGCCGGTTTGATCGAAGCGGATACGGGTACGCTCTCATGGCCTGCCTCCGGCACGCGCCCTGCCGATATCGGTTTCGTCTTTCAGGATGCGACGCTCATGCCCTGGGCGCGGGCGAGCGACAATGTCTATCTGCCGCTGAAACTGAAAGGCATCTCCTGGAAGCAGGCCGAGCCTCGCGTCATGGATGCTCTTCGGCGCGTCGGCCTTGCCGATTTTGCCAATGCCTATCCGCGTGAACTTTCCGGCGGTATGAGGATGCGTGTTTCCATCGCCCGCGCGCTCGTCACCGAGCCGCCGCTGCTGCTGATGGATGAGCCTTTCGCCGCGCTTGATGAATTCACGCGCGGCAAGCTTGACGATGATCTGCTCGCCCTGTGGCAAGCGCAGCGCTTCACGACCGTCTTTGTGACGCACAGCATTTACGAGTCCGTCTATCTCTCAGAACGCGTGCTTGTCATGGGCGCGCGGCCGGGACGCATTCTTGCCGACATCGAGATTTCCGAGCCCTTTCCGCGCGGACATACATTCCGCGAATCCCCACGCTATATCGAAATCTGCGCGCAGGTCAGCGCCGCGCTGCGCGAGGGGGCCGCGATATGAGGCATCACGACACCATGCCCGCGCGGCTTGCCCGCTTTCTCGTGCCGGCAGGCGTCGGCCTGCTTTTTCTTGGCGCCTGGGAATTGCTGGTCGCGACCTATGATATTCCCCGCTTCGTACTACCCGCGCCTTCCGCCATCTGGGAGAGCTTCGTTCAGAATTTCGGGTCGCTGATGACCTCGCTCTGGGTGACGCTGCGCGTGACCATTTCTGCCTTTCTGCTTGCCGTTGTCGGCGGTGTCGGCCTCGCTATCCTCTTCTCGCAGAACCGGCATGTGGAAATGGCACTCTTTCCCTATGCTGTGGTGTTGCAGGTTACGCCGGTCGTCTCCATCGCGCCGCTCATCCTCATCTGGGTCGGCTATGACAATGTGGAGTTTGCGCTGCTGATCCTTGCCTGGATCGTCGCCTTCTTTCCCATCCTGTCGAACACGACGCTGGGCCTGCGCTCAGCCGACCATAATCTGCGCGATCTTTTCCGGCTTTACGGGGCAAGCCGCTGGCAGGTGCTGACCGAACTGCAATTGCCCTCCGCCCTGCCCTATATTCTCGCGGGCATGAAAATCTCGGGCGGCCTTGCGCTGATCGGTGCGGTGGTGGCGGAGTTCGTGGCAGGCTCGGGCTCCGGCAACGGCCTTGCCTGGCGGATCGTGGAAGCAGGGAATCGGCTCGACATCCCGCGCATGTTTGCTGCCCTTTTCCTGCTGTCCGGCCTTGGCATCCTGATTTTCTTCGGGCTGACGCTCATGGAGCAAAGGCTGCTCCGGCGCTGGCATGAAAGCGCCATTCTGCGGGAAAGCTGACGCAACGGCGAAAACCGGCCGGATTCCAGCCAACCCATAAATACTTTTTCTGGCTGTAATACATATATTTCTACACAACTATTGACGATCTTTACCGAAAAACCCATCTTAGCGCCCAATTTGCCGGGCAGAGCGTGCCCGGCATCTACCCCAGTTTGTTCGCAATCGCAGCGAAATGCGGATTGCCGATTTCGAGGATGGTCGAATGGCCCAGCACACGAGAAAGGGCGCGCAGTTCCAGTCCGTGACCGCCAACCGGTTGCAGGACGGCATTGTCGTCTATCTGACGGCGGATGGCCGCTGGTCGGAATCGTTGCAGGACGCAGCGGTCGCCGAAGGCAAGGAAGCGGCAGAAGCGCTGCTCGCGAAGGCAGAGCCTTCCGTTGCAGACAACACCGTGGTTGAACCCTATCTCTTTGAAGTCTCGCCCGAGAATGACCGCCTTTCTGCGGCGAGTGTACGCGAGATCATCCGCCAGGCCGGACCCACCGTCCGGCCCGATCTCGGCAAGCAGGCTGAGCTTGCAGACGCTCAGCGCTGAGCGGCCGCAAACTGCGTGACTGGCGGAAAAAGGTAGAGGCAAGTTTATGTATCGATACGACGAATTCGACCATCAGCTGGTCAATGAGCGCGTGGCGCAGTTCGCCAATCAGGTTGCGCGGCGTCTTTCCGGCGAGTTGACGGAGGACGAGTTCAAGCCGCTGCGCCTGATGAATGGCGTCTATCTGCAGCTTCACGCCTATATGCTGCGCATCGCCATTCCCTATGGCACACTTTCCTCGCGCCAGCTTCGGATGCTTGCCCATATCGGTCGCACCTATGACCGCGGCTATGGCCACTTCACCACGCGCCAGAACCTTCAGTTTAACTGGCCCGCGCTGAAAGATGTGCCGGATATTCTGAAGGATCTCGCTTCCGTCGAAATGCATTGCATCCAGACCTCGGGCAACTGCATCCGCAACGTGACATCCGACCAATATGCTGGCGCGGCAAAGAACGAGATCGAAGATCCCCGCATCATCTCGGAAATCATCCGCCAGTGGTCCACCTTCCACCCGGAATTTTCCTTCCTGCCGCGCAAGTTCAAGATTGCGGTTTCCGGCACGCCGGATGATCGCGCCGCGATCCGCGTGCATGATATCGGCATCCAGATCGTTCAGGATGGCGCGGGTAACATCGGCTATGAAGTCTATGTCGGTGGCGGGCTTGGCCGCACGCCGATGATCGCAAAGAAGATCGCGGATTTCGTGCCGAAGGAAGATTTGCTCGCCTATCTCGAGGCGGTCATGCGCGTTTACAACATGTATGGCCGACGCGACAACATGTACAAGTCGCGCATCAAAATCCTCGTCCATGAGATTGGCGCCGAAGAAATGAAGCGTCAGGTGGATGCCGAGTTTGCGGAAATCCGCAAGGCGGGAACGCTGCATCTGCCGCAGGAAGAAGTGGACCGTATTCAGGCTTATTTCCGCCCGCCTGCCTTCGAAACGCTTCCCGATGAAAGCACCGAGCTGAACAAGGCCGTCCTTGCCGATACGGGTTTTGCGAACTGGGTGAAGTCGAACATCGCCGCGCACAAGATTCCGGGCTATGCGATCGTCAATATCTCGCTGAAGCCCATCGGCGGTACGCCGGGCGACTGCACCTCCGATCAGATGGATGCGGTGGCCGACATTGCGGAGAAGTTCAGCTTCGACGAAGTCCGCGTGACGCATGAGCAGAATCTGACGCTTGCCCATGTGCGCAAGAAGGATCTCTATGCGGTTTACGAAGCGTTGAAGGCGCATGACCTGGCAACGCCCAACATCAACCTCATCACCGATCAGATCGCCTGCCCCGGTCTCGACTATTGCTCGCTTGCCAATGCGCGTTCGATACCGATTGCGCAGCGCATTTCTGAACGCTTTGCGGATATTGCCCGGCAGCATGAAATCGGTGAGCTGAAGATCAACACCTCCGGCTGCATCAATGCCTGCGGCCACCACCATGTCGGCCATATCGGCATTCTCGGCGTGGACAAGAAGGGCGTTGAATATTACCAGGTGACACTTGGTGGCGCGGCGGATGAAAAGACCGCCATTGGCGACATTGTCGGCCCTGCCTTCACCGAAGATGAAATTGTGGACGCGGTCGAGAAGGTCGTGAACATCTATCTCGACAAGCGCGAGGCGGGTGAACGCTTCATCGACACCTATCGCCGCATTGGTCTGGCTCCCTTCAAGGAGAACCTCTATGCAACTCATTAAGAATGGCGAGTTCATCGAGGACAGCTTCGTTGCGGTCGGCGATGAAGACGCGCTGCCGGATGGCCCGGTCATCGTGTCACTTGAACGCTGGCAGGCGGAACGCGAGACGCTGAGCGCGCGCAACACACCGCTTGGTGTGCGTCTGAAGAGCGGTCAGGAGCCGAGCGTCATCGCTGATGATCTCGACAAGCTCTCCGTGGTCGCGCTTGAGTTTCCGGCGTATCGCAATGGCCGCGCCTATTCCTATGCGCGACTTCTGCGGGAACGCTATGGCTACAAGGGCGAGGTGCGGGCAGTCGGCAATGTGCTGCGCGACCAGTTCCAGTTCATGATCCGCTGCGGCTTTGATGCGCTGGAAGTGTCTGACAATATCACGCCGGAAATCTGGGCTGAGTGTTCAAACTTCTTCAGCCTTTTCTATCAGCCTGCCGCCGACGGCAAGCCGACCGTTCTTTCGCTGCGCCAGCGTCTTGCGGCGCGCGCGCAGTCAAGCGACACGGCCTGATCGGCCTCCCTTCGGAAGCAAAGCAAAAGCCCGGCACCTCTTTCGAGGGCCGGGCTTTTTCTTACGCAACTGATACGCAACAGAAACCTTGAATGGGCAGAGCTTCCCTGCCCCGGTGCCAATCAGGCAGCGCGGAACTTGTCGAAGGTCTCGGTGAATTTCGTCGCGTAGGGAGCAACGGTTTCACGCACCGTCGAGACAGTCAGTTCGTTCAGCTCGCGCACAGCATCGATATTCCGCTTCAGCGCGGCACGTACGTAGTCATTCTGGAGTTCGACTGCCGACTTGAGGCTGCCGGAAGTGAGCACGGCGCGGGCCGTCTGCACACCTTCTTCGAAATTGGTGCGGGTCAGCGTAACGATGATGCCGGAAGCAGTTTCGAACGGATTCTTCTGCTCGACCTTCGGAGCCGCCTTGGCGGTCGTGGTCTTTGCCGAGGCCTTGCTGGCGCGCGGCTTCCGGGTCGCCTTCTTCGTGGCTTTCGCCTTGGGGGTTGCTTCGGTCATGGTTTCTCTCCTGTGTCGCGTGGCTCGCCGGGTAGCGAGGGGGGCCCGGCTCATGCCGGCGCGCCGTATTGTGCGCTGCACAATGAGATAGTTAGCAACCGCCGCAAGGTCAAGTGATTTTTGTGCGATGCACAATAGGCCGGGGCGCTTTGAGGCAGGAAACCTAAAATCTGCTTATGGAGAAAGGAGTTAGGTCCATCTGCGGCGCGCTGTCGCAGATCAGGGAGGCAAGCGCTGCCCCGCTCCCCGCCCCCAGCGTCCAGCCCAGCGTGCCATGCCCGCTATTCACATAGACATTGCTCGTACCGGGCACCGCGCCGATCACCGGGCTGCCATCCGGCGTCATGGGGCGCAGCCCGCACCAGAACTCCGCCTGGTCGCGCAGCGGCGTCATCTGGGGATAGACCCCTTCCATCGCCGTCAGAACCGAGCGGGCGCGCGCAGGCTCCATCGTCAGATCATAACCGCCCACTTCCACCTGCCCGGCAGAGCGGATGCGATTGCCAAGCCGGCTGACAACCACTTTCCGCATTTCATCGGTGACGCTTACTTCCGGTGCATTCCCCTCAGGCGCGGGGATCGTCACCGAATAGCCTTTCAGCGGATAGACATAGGTCCGCACACCGAAGGGCGCGAGGAGCCTGCGCGTTTCGACACCGGCGGCGACAACCACCGCATCCGCCTCGATGATGCCTGCATCCGTCTCCACACCGCGCGCGTGCCCCCGTTCCGCAATGATCCGGCGCACACGCGTGTTGCGCATATAGGTCACGCCGAGCCGCTCCGCCCCTTCCGCGATCCCGCGCGAGAAGAGATAGGCATCACCCGTGCTATCAGATGCGGCATAGAGACCGCCGACGAAATCGCCGCTTTGCATGGCAGCGCCGAGTGCCGGCTCGATCTCTGTGCATTCTGCGGGCGTCAAAACCCGCTGCTCAAGCCCGTGGCGGGCGAAAAGTTCGCTCTCCTTCACCGCCGAATTGAGCGCATCCCTTTCGTGATAGATGCGCAGAATACCCCGGTTCAGGCGCTCATAATCGAGCGTCTTTCCAGCGCGTTCAAACTCTTCCTCATAAGCGGCAAGCCGCGCACGCGTGAGCAAGGCAAGTTCAAGATTGGGGGGAATACGTTCCGCCCGCGCAGAGGCACGGCAGCGCAAGAGGAAGCGGAAGAGCCAGAGCCATTGCTCCGGGTCAAGTTTCGGCTTCATGCGGAAAGGTGCATCCGTCCGTCCAAGCCAGCGCAGCACCATCAGGGGCGTTTCCGGCCCCGGCCAGGGCGCAACCTCACAGGCCGAAAGCTGCGCACCATTCGCATAGCTGGTGCCAAGCCCTGCTCCTTCGCGCTCTTCCAGAAGGGTGACACGCACGCCGCGAAGCGCAAGCTCATAGGCTGTAGAGACGCCTACAATACCGGCGCCGATGACAATCACGGTTTCAGGTACTTTCACGAGCGCATCCTTGTCGTCCGGGCGCCGGTGCGGCCCCCATTTCTTACGCCTATCAAAGCACTGCTCTTTTGGCGATGCCAAAGAAAAGCTATGCGAGCCATTGGCATTGATGTCGCAGCTCGCCTAACCTCACGAAAAATACCAGACTGGGGAGCATCGACCATGAATACGCAAGCGCCCGCAACCACTTCCGTCGCCTGGCCCTTCGTGCCATCGCCGCGCGTGGTGGACGTCACCCATGCCAAAGGCTGCACGCTCTATACGCGGGGCGGCGGCGAAATCCTTGATGCGGCGGGCGGGGCGATCGTTTCCAATATCGGGCATGGACGTGCGGAGGTCGGCGAGGCCATGGCCGCCGCCATGACTTCCATGTCCTATGCGGTGCCGCCTTTTCTCACACCGGAGCGCTCGCGCCTGATGGAGCGGCTGCGTCGCTACTGGCTGCCGGAAAAACTCACCCGCACCTATCTCGCAAGCGGCGGTTCGGAAGCGGTGGATGCGGCCTGCCGCCTTGCCATCCAGCATTTCCGCGCGAAGGGAAACGAGACGCGCTGGAAGATCATCAGCCGCGATATTTCCTATCATGGCACGACCTTCTTCACGCTCGGTGTGGCCGGTCATGTCGCGCGCAAGAAGGGCTTCGAGAAACTCATCCCCCATATGCCGCAAGTGCCGACACCTTACGCGCTCCGCGCACCGGGCGGGCGGCATGATCCCGATTACGACATTGCAGCGGCGCAAGCCCTTGAAGACACGATCCTGCGCGAAGGACCGGAGACGGTTGCAGCCTTTCTTGCCGAGCCGATAACAGGCTCTTCGGGCGGTGCGCTGATGCCGGGCGCGCGCTACTGGCCGAAAGTGCGCGAGATTTGCGACCGCTATGGCGTGCTGCTGATCTCTGATGAAGTGATGGTCGGCTTTGGCCGCACGGGCAAACGCTTCGCCTGCGAACATTTCGGCTTCACACCGGACATCATGATATCCGGCAAGGGTTTTGCGGGTGGCTATGCGCCGATTGTCGGCGTGTTCGCGACGGATGAGGTGGTTGCACCGCTGGCCGATACCGGGCAGTCGCTCATGTTCTATACCTATGGCGCGCATCCGGGTGCTTGCGCGGCGGCAGAAAAGGTACTGCAAATCCTTGAAGATGAAGGGCTTGTCGCCCGCGCGGCTGCGCAGGGTGCTGCTCTGATGGAGCGGCTCGAAGCCCTGCTCGGACAACATCCCAATGTCGCGGAAATTCGCGGCGAAGGTCTATTCCGCGGCCTCGAAATCGTGAAGGACCGCGAGACGCTGGAGCCCTTCCCCGAAAGCGCAGGCATTGCAAACCGCATTGTGGGTGCGGGGCTCAAGCGCGGCGTGTTTTTCTATGGCGGCGGCACCGGCGCGGTGCGCGACATTGTCTGCCTCGGTCCCGCCTTCATCGTGTCAGACTCTGAACTCGATCGCATGGCTGAAACGCTGAAAGCCGCGATTGATGATGCGGTAGGCAGCGCAAAATAACGGTACAGCCGAAAGGAACAGTCCCATGCGTTGGCGGGGCGGAAAAAGATACGGAAATATCGAGGACCGCCGTGGTGTGAGTGCCGGCCGGGCGGGTGGCGGCATCAGCATTGGCGCCATTGCCATCGTTCTGATCGGTTATTTCGTATTCGGTGTCGATCCCGCCACGCTGATCGGCGTGGTGCAGCAGGGACAGGGCGGCTACAGCACGCAGCAGGCAGGCCAGCACGGCACGCCCGATGATGAGCGCGGGCAGTTTGTCGATACGATCCTTTCCTCCACTACGGATGTCTGGTCAGCGCTCTTTGCGGCGGAAGGGAAAACCTATCGCCAGTCCGGGCCTCTCGTTCTCTATACGCAGGCAACCGGCACGCGCTGCGGCATGGGGCAATCCGCCATGGGTCCGTTCTACTGCCCGGCGGATGAGCGCATCTATATCGACCTCGTTTTCTTCGACGAACTGGCAACGCGCTATGGCGCGCCGGGCGAATTTGCACAGGCCTATGTGATCGCGCATGAGGTTGGCCATCATGTGCAGACCGTGCTCGGCATATCGCGCCAGGTGCTCGCCGCGCGGCAGAATGCCCGCAGCGAGGCGGAAGCAAACCGCTATTCCGTGATGCAGGAATTGCAGGCCGATTGCTACGCCGGTGTCTGGGCGGCGAATGCGGAAGCCGCCTCCAATGGCGGCATCGTCATCGAGCGTGGCGACCTTGAAGACGGATTGCAGGCAGCCCACGCGATTGGCGATGACACGCTGCAAAAGCGCGGCCGTGGCCATGTGGTGCCGGACAGCTTCACACATGGCACAAGCGCACAGCGCATGGAATGGCTGCGTCGTGGTTATGACACAGGCGACCCTGCCACCTGCGATACGTTCAGCGCGGCGTCTCTGCGCTAAAACTGCTAAACGTCACTTCTTCGCCATTGCCACAATTTCTTCCGGCAGGGGCGGGAAGGCTTCGACATAGACGGCGCTGCCGGGGAGAGCGAATTTCGCGCCTGCGCTTTCCACCGCCTGCTTCACGCGGAAGGCGAGTGCTTCCTTCAGCGCCAGCCATTCGCCCCAGACAATCGTGTTGGTGAAGCAGTAGATCATAATGTCGATGGACGACG